>NZ_JBBAYJ010000001.1 GCF_037153975.1 Aquipuribacter sp. SD81 | reverse complement strand
CGCCGCGCGGCCCCGGGCGCCGCGGTCCCGCCCCCCGCGGCCGCGGTCCGCGCCCGCCGCGACGGCGCCGGCGCGGACGCGGCGTCCTCGTCGTCGTCCTGCTGCTGGTCGCGCTGCTCGTCGCCTACCCGGTCTCGCTCGGTCTCGTCGCGTGGCAGAACGTGCGCACCGTCGGTGAGGTGGGCACGGCCGCGGGCACGCCGGGCACCACGTGGCTGCTCGTCGGCAGCGACTCGCGGCTGGAGACCGAGGACGCGGACGGCACCACCGTCACCGACACCACGGGCAGCCGCACCGACACCATCCTGCTGCTGCACACCCCGCGCGGCGGCGGTCCCACCGTGCTGCTGAGCCTGCCCCGCGACTCCTACGTCGAGATCCCCGGCCGCGGCATGAACAAGCTCAACGCCTCCTACGCGTTCGGCGGCCCCGAGCTGCTCACGGAGACGGTCGAGGCCGCGACCGGGATCGGGGTCGACGGCTACGTCGAGACCGGCTTCGGCGGCTTCGCGAGCGTCGTCGACGCCCTGGGCGGGGTCACGGTGACCCTGCCGGAGCCGATCGAGGACTCCTTCGCCGACATCGACCTGCCGGCGGGCGAGCAGACCCTGCAGGGCCAGGACGCGCTCGGCCTCGTCAGGACCCGCAAGACCGACGCGCGCGGCGACCTCGCCCGCGTCGAGCGGCAGCGGCAGGTGCTCGCGGCCATCGTCGACGAGACCGCCTCGCCGGGGCTGCTGCTGGACCCGCCGCGCGCGTACGCGACGGCCAGGGCCGGCGGCCAGGCGCTCGCCGTCGACGACGGCACCGGCCCCGTCGACCTCACCCGGTTCCTGCTCGCGATGCGCTCCGCGGCCGGCGGCGACGGCGTCCAGCTGACGGTGCCGGTGTCGAACCCGTCCCTGTCGACCGACGTGGGCTCCGCCGTGGAGTGGGACGCCGAGCGCTCCGAGGAGCTGTTCGCCGCCCTGCGCGACAGCGACACCCGCGAGGTCGAGCGGCTCGTCGGGCAGTGGACGGAGGAGGCCGGCGGCTGAGGCCCTAGGCCTCGGTCGCGCCGCGGGCGAGGCGGTCCCGGAGCGCGGCGCCCTTGCGGACGGCGGTCTCTCGCAGGCCCGCGGCGTGCTCCTCGAGCCGGCGGCGGAGGTCCGCCGCGTGCTCGCCCTCGCCCGCGGCGAGGATGCGCGCGGCCAGCAGCCCGGCGTTCCGGGCGGCGCCGACGCCGACCGTCGCGACCGGCACCCCCGCCGGCATCTGCACGATCGACAGCAGCGAGTCCAGCCCGTCGAGGTGGCGCAGCGGCACCGGGACCCCCACCACGGGCAGCGGCGTGACGGAGGCGAGCATGCCCGGCAGGTGCGCGGCGCCGCCGGCGCCCGCGACCACGACCCGCAGGCCGCGCCCGGCCGCCTCCGCGCCCCACGCGACCATGTCGTGCGGCATGCGGTGGGCCGACACGACGTCGACCTCGTGCGGCACGTCGAGCTCGGTGAGCGCCTGCGACGCCGCCTCCATCACCGACCAGTCGGAGTCCGAGCCCATGACGACCCCGACGAGCGGGGGCCCGACCGGTCCCGGCCCGCTCACTCGGTCACCGTCCCCGTGATGTAGTCCGCCGCGTGCCGCGCGCGCTCGCGCAGCGCCTCCAGCCCGTCCGGGTCGTCCCCCGTCACCGTGACGTGCCCGATCTTGCGTCCGGGCCGCACCTCCTTGCCGTACAGGTGGACCTTGACCCCCGGGTCGCGCGCCATGACGTGCAGGTAGGAGCGGTACAGGTCGGGGTGCTCGCCACCGAGGACGTTCGCCATGACGGTCCAGCGGGCCCGCGTGCGCACGTCGCCCAGCGGGAGGTCGAGCACGGCGCGCAGGTGCTGCTCGAACTGGCTCGTCACGCTGCCGTCGATGGTCCAGTGCCCGCTGTTGTGGGGGCGCATCGCGAGCTCGTTGACGAGGAAGCGCGGCCCGCCCGGTCCCGGCACCTCGAAGCCCTCGACCGCGAGCACCCCGGTGACGCCGAGCGCGCCGGCGACCGCGAGCGCCGCCGAGGCCGCCTCGCCCGCGAGGTCGTCGTCCAGGCCGGGCGCGGGCGCGAGGACCTCCCGGCAGACGCCGTCGACCTGCACGGTCTCCACCACCGGCCACAGCGCCGCCTGCCCGGAGGGGCTGCGGGCGAGCAGGACCGCGAGCTCGCGCGAGAACGCGACGAGCTCCTCCGCGAGCAGCGGGGCGCCCGCGGCGCGCGAGAACCAGTCACCGGCCTGCTCCCACGCCGCCTCGTCCTCGGCGCGCACGACGAGCACGCCCTTGCCGTCGTAGCCGCCGCGGGGGGTCTTGAGCACCGCCGCACCGCCGTGGTCGGCGGCGAAGGCCCGCAGGTCGGCGACGTCGCCGACCTCGGCCCACGCCGGCACGGGGACACCGAGACCGGCCAGCGCCCGGCGCATGACGAGCTTGTCCTGCGCGTGCAGGAGCGCGTCCGGCCCGGGGTGGACGGGGACGCCGTCGGCCTGCAGCGCCGCCAGGACGTCCGGGGGCACGTGCTCGTGGTCGAAGGTGACGACGGCCGCGCCCCGGGCGGTACCGCGCACGGCCGCCGCGTCGTCGGCGCGGCCGAGCTCGTGCCCGGCCACCAGCGCCGCGCTGTCGTCGGGGCGCTCGGCGAGCACGCGCAGGTGCACCCCGAGCGCGACCGCCGGCGGCACCATCATGCGGGCGAGCTGACCGCCGCCGACGACGGCGACGGTCGGGAAGCCCGACGCGTCGGTCACCGGGTCGGTGCGGGGCTCGTACGTCCGGGTGGTGTCGGGGCTCGCCACGGCCCGAGCCTACGCAGCCGACCGCGTACCGTTGAGCGGTGCTCGCACCGCTGCAGCGTCTGTACGCCGTCGTCCACGGCGCGCTCCACCTCGTCGTGCGGGAGGGCATGAAGTTCGGCGTCGTCGGCGCGGTCGCCTACGTCGTCGACTTCGGCGTGTTCAACCTGCTCCTGCACGCGGGACCCGACCCCGTCCTCGACGGGCGCCCGCTGACGGCCAAGGTCGTGTCGGTGTGCCTCGCGACCCTCACCGCGTGGGTCGGCAACCGCTACTGGACGTTCCGGCGCCGGCGACGCTCGGCCGTGCGCCGCGAGCTCGTGCTCTTCGCCGTCGTCAACGTGGGAGGCCTGCTGCTCGCGCTCGTGCCGCTCGCGGTGAGCCGCTACGTGCTCGGCCTCACCTCGGCGGTGGCCGACAACATCGCCGCGAACGTCGTCGGCCTCGCGCTCGGCACGCTGTTCCGCTTCCTCATGTACCGCACGGTCGTGTTCAACGAGCTGCGCGACGGTGAGCCGGGGGCGCCGGGCGGTCCGACGGGCGGGGCGGCGGCCGGCACCGTCACCGAGGGCGCCGCGGTGGTGGAGCCCGGCGTGGCCCCTCAGCCCGCGTCCTCCCACGCCGGGTCGCGCTTCTCGACGAACGCCGCGATGCCCTCGACCCGGTCCGCCCCGCCCACGACCTGACGCCACGCGGCGTCCTCCACCTCGAGCGCCTCGGGCAGCGGCCGGTGCGCGCCGTCGCGCATGGCCTGCTTGGCGAGCCGGACCGCCCGCGGCGATCGGCTCGCCAGCAGGCGGGCGAGGTCGAGCGCCTCCTCGACCACCCGGCCGCGCTCGGCGAGGCGGTCCAGCAGCCCGAGCCGGTAGGCCTCCTCGCCGTCGCAGCGTCGGGCGGTGAGGACGAGGTCGGCGGCGCGCCCCCAGCCCAGACGGCGCACGGCCAGCTGCGTGCCGCCACCGCCCGGCAGCAGCCCGACACCGACCTCGGGCAGGCCGATGACGGTGCCCGCGTCCCCGACGAGCAGGTCGCACGACAGCGCGAGCTCGCAGCCCCCGCCGAGGGCGTAGCCGCGGACCGCGGCGACCACCGGCACGGGCAGGGCGAGCACCCCGCCGTACGCGGCGCGGTTGGTGTCGCGGGCGGCGAGCAGGTCCGCCGTGCTCGCGCGCGCCCGCTCCTTGAGGTCCGCGCCCACGCAGAACGCGTCCTCGCGGCTGGACCGCAGCACGACCGCCCGCAGCGCGGGCCGGGCCGCGAGGTCGCGGGCCGCCTCGGCCACCTGGCGGGCCATCTCCACGGAGATGGCGTTGCGCGCGGCCTCGCGCTGCAGCACCAGAGACACCACGTGCCCCTGCTCGTCCTCCTCGACCAGCCGGACCCACTGCTCCTGCGTCACGTCCTCGTCCTCCTGCTGCTCGTCCTGCTGCTCGTCCTGCTGCTCGTCCTGCTGCTCGTCCTGCTGCTCGTCCTGCTGCGGTCCTGGCGCCCGGGCGGCCCCGGTGCGGGCCTGGTACCGACCCTCAGCCGTGCTCGCCCGGGGCGTACCCGCGGCCCTGATCGCGTCGTGACGGGGGCTCCACCGAGACCAGCGGCACCCTGCCGACCCCGCGCACCTGCCGCTCGCCCAGCGGGCGCAGGCGCAGTCCCTGCGTGCCCGTCAGGCCGGCCGCGGTGGTGGAGTCGGTGAGGACCTCGCCGGCCCCGGCGAGGCGGCACACGCGTGAGGCGAGGTTGACGGTGCTGCCGAAGACGTCCCCGAGGCGGGCGACGACGGGGCCGTGGGCGAAGCCCACCCGCACCCCGGGCACGTGCGGCTCGTCGTCGAAGGCCTGCGCGAGGCCCAGCGAGGTCCGTGCGGCGTCGGCCACCCCGCGCGTGGTGAACATGACCTCGTCTCCGACGGTCTTGATGACGCGGCCGCCGTTGTCGGCGATGACGTCGCCCGCGACGTCGCCGAAGCGGCGGACCAGGCCGGCGAGCTCCGGCTCGTCGAGGCTCTGCACGACCTGCGTCCAGCCGACGACGTCGGCGAAGCCGACCGCACGCTCGAACGCCTCGCCGGCGGGCACGACGACCCGGTCGACCGCGTCCTCGAGCATGCGGTGCCACACGATGGCGAGCAGTGCCTCCAGCCGAGGCCCGAGCTGCTCCAGCAGCGCCGCCGTCGCCCGGGGGTCGCCGTCGACGCGCTCCGCGACGGACTCCACCTGCCACGTGGCGAGCCGGTCCAGCGAGCGCCCGACCGCCCGGCTGAGGTTGAGGACGGTCTGCTCGTCGAGCGTGCCGTCGCGGACCATGCCGGCCGCGAGCTCCAGCGCCCGCAGCTCGGTGGCGCCGAGGGCCGGCTCGTCGGTGACGTCGGCGTAGCCGAGCGCGCGGAACAGCTTGCGGGCGCTCAGCTGCGACACCCCGACCTCGCGCGCGGCCTCGCGCAACGTGTACGTGCGCGCGGGCCCGGTCACCGGACGTGCTCCACGTCGCCCGCGGACAGCCCGACGACCCGCCCGTCGTCCCCCCGCACCAGGAGCCGGCCCGCCGTGTCGACGTCGACAGCCGTGCCGCGCACCGCACCCCCCGGGGTCGTGACGCGCACCTCGCGGCCCAGCGTGGTGCACGCCTGACGGTAGGCCTCGCGCAGCCGCGCGTCGGGGCCGGCGACGTCGGCGGCGGCATCGGCATCGGCATCGGCGTGGGCGTCGGCGTCGGCGTCCCAGGCGGACAGCCGTGCCCCCACGCCGTCGAGCAGGGCGGCCAGCGCGGCGTCGAAGCCGGGGTCGCGCCCGGTGAGCAGCCGGACGGACGTCGCCGTCGGGACGGGCAGGTCGTCGGCGCCGAGGCCGACGTTGAGCCCGACGCCCGCGACCGCGCACGCGGTGCCGTCGGGGGTCACGGCGACCTCCACGAGCACGCCGGCGAGCTTGCGCAGGCCCGCCGTGGCCCCGGTCGCGGCGTCCCCGGGGACGACGCCCGCAGGCTGCGCGGCGACGTCCACCACCACGTCGTTCGGCCACTTGAGCCGGGCGGTGACGCCGAGGGCGGCGACCGCATCGACGACGCCGAGGCCGACCACGACGGGCAGCCACGGCCAGTCCGCCCGGGGCCGACGCGGCGCCCACAGCCACGACACCGCGACCGAGGCGCCGGCGGGGCTCGACCAGGCCCGGTCCAGCCGCCCGCGTCCGGCGTCCTGGCGACGGGCGGCGAGCACGCGCGGTCCGGTCTCGCCCCCGCGGGCGGCGTCGGCGAGGTCGGCGTTCGTGGAGCCGGTGGCCGTCACCACCTGCACCGGCCACCGCACCGCGGCACCGTACCGCCCGGGCCCCGGCCCGCCCGGTGGGCAGCGGCCCGGGACCGGCCCGTCCCGCCGGGGCTAGAGTCCGTCCTCGTGCAGCGCAGCGACACCGAGGACGCCCAGCCGGACATCCACACGACCGCCGGGAAGCTCGCGGACCTCAGGCAGCGCATCGACGAGGCCGTGCACGCCGGCTCCGCGCGCGCCGTGGAGAAGCAGCACGCGAAGGGCAAGAAGACCGCCCGCGAGCGCATCGAGGCGCTCCTGGACCCGGGCAGCTTCGTCGAGCTCGACGAGCTCGCGCGGCACCGCTCGACGAACTTCGGGATGGACGCCAACCGGCCCTACGGCGACGGCGTCGTCACCGGCTTCGGCACCGTCGACGGGCGCAACGTCTGCGTCTTCTCGCAGGACTTCACGGTGTTCGGGGGCAGCCTCGGCGAGGTCTTCGGCGAGAAGATCGTCAAGGTCATGGACCTGGCGGCGCGCATGGGCTGCCCGGTCGTCGGCATCAACGACTCCGGCGGCGCGCGCATCCAGGAGGGCGTCGTCGCGCTCGCGCTCTACGCGGAGATCTTCCGCCGCAACGTGCACTCCTCCGGCGTCGTGCCGCAGGTCAGCCTCATCATGGGCCCGTGCGCGGGCGGGGCCGTGTACTCCCCCGCCATCACCGACTTCACGGTCATGGTCGACCAGACCTCGCACATGTTCATCACCGGTCCCGACGTCATCCGGACGGTCACGGGCGAGGTCGTCACCATGGAGGACCTCGGGGGCGCGCGCAGCCACAACAGCCGCTCCGGCAACGCGCACTACATGGCCAGCGACGAGGACGACGCCATCGAGTACGTCCGCGACCTGCTGTCGTTCCTGCCGAGCAACAACCTCGAGCCGGCGCCCGTCAGCGAGCCGGCCGACGACCCCGCGTCGCTGCAGCCGCGCGAGGGCGACGCGGCGCTCGACACGCTCGTGCCGGACTCCGCGAACCAGCCCTACGACATGCACGCCGTCATCGAGGCGGTCGTCGACGACGGCCACTTCCTCGAGACGCAGCCGCTGTTCGCCCCGAACATCCTCTGCGGGTTCGCGCGGGTCGACGGGCACCCCGTCGGCATCGTGGCGAACCAGCCCATGCAGCTGGCCGGCACTCTCGACATCGACGCGAGCGAGAAGGCCGCGCGGTTCGTGCGCACGTGCGACGCCTTCAACGTGCCCGTGCTCACCTTCGTCGACGTGCCCGGCTTCCTGCCCGGCACCGACCAGGAGTGGAACGGCATCATCCGCCGCGGCGCGAAGCTGCTGTACGCCTACGCCGAGGCCACGGTGCCGATGGTCACCGTCATCACGCGCAAGGCGTACGGCGGTGCCTACTGCGTGATGGGCTCCAAGCACCTCGGCGCCGACCTCAACCTCGCGTGGCCCACCGCCCAGATCGCCGTCATGGGGGCGCAGGGCGCGGCCAACATCCTCTACCGCGGCGCGCTCGCCGCCGCCGGCGAGCAGGGCGAGGACGTCGAGGCCCTGCGCCAGCAGAAGATCACCGAGTACGAGGACACGTTCGCCAACCCGTACGTGGCGGCGGAGCGCGGCTACGTCGACGCCGTCATCGAGCCGAGCGAGACCCGCGTGGAGATCGTCAAGGCGATGCGGCTGCTGCGCACCAAGCGCGAGACGCTGCCCCCGAAGAAGCACGGCAACATCCCGCTCTGACCCCGCGCCCCGCCCCCACACCCGCCCCGGTCGTGGGACGCCGCGGCGGCCTCACGGCCTCCCGAGGGTGCGCGGGGTCCCACAACCGGAGGGCCCGCCCCGGTCGTGGGACGTCGCGGCGGCCCTCCGGCCTCCGGGGGGTGCGCGGGGTCCCACGACGCGGGGACGGTAGGGCTCGCGGGAACTGCGGCTGCCCCTACCGACGTCCTGAGGGTGTGCTGGCAGGATCGGAGCCGTGACGACGTCGCTCGCCGGTGTGCCCGCCGAACCGCCGTCCGCGCTGCGGGGCCAGGTGACCGACAGCGCCGGGGTGCTCGACACGGGGGCGGCGCAGGACGCCGTCGACCAGCTGTCGGACGCGACGGGCGTCGACCTGTACGTCGTCTTCGTCGACACCTTCGACGGGCTCGAGCCCGAGGAGTGGGTCCTGCAGACCGGCAGCGAGAGCGGCCTCGGCGCCGAGGACGCCATGCTCGCGGTCGCGGTCGACGCGCGGCAGTACCAGTTCGAGCCTCCTGCCGAGCTGAGCACCGCCGAGGTTGCCGACGTGCGCGCCGCGGTGGAGCCCGCACTGGCGGCGGACGACTGGGACGGCGCCGTCACCGCCGCGGCCACGACCCTCGAGGAGGTTGTCGTCGCCGAGGGCGGGGTGGGCGGCACCGTCGAGCAGCCGGCCCCCGAGGAGCCCGCCGGCGCCGGCGCCGGCGACGGCTTCGGCTTCGGGGCGCTCGGGCTCTTCCTCGTGATCGGCGCGGTCGGGGTCGGGATCGTCGTCATGAGCCTCGTCGCCGGGCGGCGCAAGCCGCGGCTGCCGGCGCACGAGGTCGCGCAGCGGCGCGGCGACACGGGCTGGACCACGGTGCCCACCCCGGAGCTCGAGCAGCGGGCCGGCTCCGCCCTGCTCGCGGCCGACGAGGCGCTGCGCGAGTCCGAGCAGGAGCTCATGTTCGCCCGCGCGCAGTTCGGCGACGAGGCGACCCACGACTTCGAGGCGGCCGTGGCCGGCGCCCGGGCCTCGCTGACGCAGGCGTTCCAGGCGCGCCGGCACCTCGACGAGCAGCAGACGCGCGGGGACGTGCCCGAGCAGGAACGTCGCCGGCTGCTCGTGGAGGTCCTCGAGCGGACCCGTGCCTCCGACGAGACGCTGCAGTCGCAGTCGGAGGCCATGTCGCGGCTGCGGGACTACGAGCGGTCCCTGCCGACCCTGCTCCCCCGCCTGCAGTCCCTGAGCGACGGGGTCGCCGAGCAGGTCGACCGGGCCGCCGCGACCCTCGAGCGGCTGCGGCGGACGTACTCGGCGGCGGCCGTGGAGCCCGTGCAGGACAACGTCGAGCTCGCTCGCGAGCTCGTCGACTTCTCCCGCGAGCGGCTCGCGTCGGCCCAGCAGCACGTGACGGGCGGCACGGCCGGTGAGGGTGCCGTCGCGGCGCACGAGGCGGAGGCGTCGCTCGCCCGCGCCGCCGAGCAGGCCGCGGCCGTGGAGGACCTCGACGGCCACCTGCGCGACGCCGTCGTCCAGCTCCCCGGCGCGACCGCCGACCTGCGGGCCGACCTCGCGCAGGCCGAGGCGGTCCTCGCCCAGGGCAGCCGCTCCGACCTGTCGGACCTCGCCGGGGCGGCCGGCCGCGCCCGCGCCGCGGTCGCGGAGGCCGAGCAGCAGCTCGTGGCCGCGGGCGCCGTGGGCGCTCTGGGGCAGGGCCCGTCCGGTGCGGGGGCGGCCGGGTCGGCTCAGGGACCCGGCACCGCCGTCGCGGCCCGGGGCGGTGACCCCCTCGGGGTCCTGCGCCGCGTCGAGGCGGCGGACGACGGGCTCGAGCGCGCGCTCGAGGCGACCTCGAGCGCCGGTCGGGAGCGGGCGCGGGCCGAGGCCGCGCTCGAGCACGCCCTCGTCGCGGCCCGCGCCGACGTCGAGGAGGTCGAGCGCTTCATCGCGACCCGCCGGGGGGCGGTCGGCGGCGGTCCCCGCACCCGCGCGTCGCACGCCCGCCACCTGCTCGACACCGCCTACCGGCAGGCGGGCGAGGACCCGGTCGCGGCGCTGCAGGACGCGCGCGCCGCCGAGGCCGAGGCCGACCTCGCGCTCGCCGAGGCGCGACGAGAGGTCGACCGCTTCCGCGACCCCGACGACGACTGGTCCGGCCCCTGGGGCGGCCACCGTCGGCAGCGCGGCATCGACCCCGGCACGATCGCCATGGGTGTCCTGCTCGGCAGCATCCTCGGCGGCGGCGGCGGCGGCGGTGGCGGCGGGGGCGGCGGCGGCTTCGGTGGCGGCGGCTTCGGCGGCGGCTTCGGCGGCGGCTTCGGTGGCGGCTTCGGTGGGGGCGGCGGCTTCGGCGGCGACTTCTGACGGGACCGGGCGCCGGTCAGGCCCCGGGAGCCCGACGGCACGGCAGGCGCGACCGGCACGAGACCAGCACACGAGACCAGCACACGAGACCAGCACACGAGACCAGCACACGACGAGACAGGAGCACCGATGTCCCAGCAGTCCATCTTCGGCCGCATCTCGCAGCTCGCGCGGGCCAACATCCACGCGATCATCGACGGGGCCGAGGACCCGGAGAAGATGCTCGACCAGATGATCCGCGACTACTCCGCGAACATCACCGAGGCCGAGCAGGCGGTGGCCCAGACGATCGGCAACCTCCGGCTCATGGAGGCGGACCGGGACGAGGACGCCACGGCCGCGCGGGACTGGGGCAGCAAGGCGCTCGCCGCCAGCGGCCGGGCCGACCAGCTGCGCTCGTCCGGCAACGCGGGCGAGGCGGACCGCCTCGACAACCTCGCCAAGGTGGCCCTCGAGCGGCAGATCAAGGCCGAGCAGGACGCCACCGCCCTCGACGCGCAGATCGCCGGGCAGCAGGAGGTCGTCACCAAGCTGCGCACGGGCCTGGACGGCATGAAGAACAAGCTGCAGGACCTCAAGCAGCGCCGCGACCAGCTCGTGTCGCGGCAGAAGGTCGCCCAGGCGCAGAACCAGATGCACGACGCCATCAAGAGCATCGACCTCGCGGACCCGACGAGCGAGCTCAGCCGCTTCGAGGAGAAGATCCGGCGCGAGGAGGCGCGGGCGCTGGGCTCCGCGGAGCTCGCCGCCTCCAGCCTCGACCGGCAGTTCGCCGAGCTCGAGGACGCGGGCACGGCCATCGAGGTCGAGTCCCGCCTCGCGGCGCTCAAGTCCTCGCAGAGCCCGCAGCAGTGAGCGGGCAGCCCGTCGGCGAGGAGCCCGGCGACGGCTCCGTCGCCGACGGGCGCGCCGCCGGCGGTGACGCGCAGGACGCTCCTGTCATGCGCGTCCTCGCCGGGCGGCCGACGCCTGCGGAGCTCGCCGCCCTCGTCGCGGTCCTCACCGCCCGTGCCGCCGCGGCCGCGCCCGGCCGGGCCCCGAGGGCCCGGCCGAGCCGGTGGGGCCACCCGACGACGCTGGTCCGGCAGGGCGCCGCCGTCCCGGGCTGGCGGGCGCTGCCCGGCTCCTGAGGGCGGCGGGACGGCGTGCGCGACGCGGGCCGTCTGCGGCGGGGCGGTGGCCGCCGGGTCAGGTGTTCTGCGCCTCCCAGACGAGGGACACCGCCGTCGTCTTGCCCTGTGCCGTGTTGTCGTCCTTGAGGCGGTAGCGCACGCGGTAGGTGGTCTGGGCGTCGCCGGTGGTCGTCCAGCCCGTGAGGCCGTTCGCGTAGCCCGTGTGCGTGGCGCTGAAGGTCGCGAGGGTCAGCGCCGGGTCGTAGGACGGCGCCGCGGGGCCGTACAGGGCCGAGGAGGGGGTGAAGCCCGTGCACGAGGCGTCGCCGCCGGTGCCGCGGTCGACCGTCAGCTCCAGGTACGGCGAGAGGTCCGTGGCCCCGGCGGCCTGCGCGTACAGCCTCACGTCGGCCGGGACACCGGTGTAGGTGACCGTGATGCAGCGCTGGCCGGTGCTGCCGGGCACGAGCCCGACCTCGTTGAACAGCGCCGTCGACGGGCTGCTCGTCGTCAGCTGCACCGACCCCGCGCTCCACGCGTTGTTCTCGTTGCGCGTGGTGGCCGTGAAGGCGGCGTAGGACGACTGCCACACGAGGGCGCCGCTCAGCACGATGCCGACGACGAGCGCGACCGCGAGACGCGTCGGGGTGACGGCCCGCTCGCGGGTGGAGGCGCGTCGGGGGCGCACGGCGGGCACGGGTGCAGCGGCGGCGGACGTCGTGGCGCTCGGCGCCGGGGGTGCGGGTGGGGCCAGGGGGGTCATGGGGGCTCCGGGGTCTCGGGAGCAGGGTCGGGGGTCGATGGGTGGCTCGGCAGGTCCGGTGCCACGCCTGAGGGCCGCGGCGGCTGCTCCCCCGAACGGAGCCGGGTCAGCAGGCTGCGACCGCGACGGACTGCACGGCGGAGCGCCACGTGCCGGCCGTGCTGCGGACGGAGAACACCGCGGAGGAGGCGGCGGGCAGGTCCTCGACCAGCAGCGACGTCGTCAGACGACCTGAGACCGTCGTGGTCGCGGACGACCCCGTCCGCGTCACCTCGTAGCCGGCTGCGTAGCCGTCCGGGGTCGGGGACCACGAGAGCGTGACGGCGGGCGCCACGACCGCCGATCGGAGCAGGACCGATAAGCCGCTCGCGTCCGCGCTCGCGGTGAGGGTGACCGACGACGTGCCCGTCGCCGAGAGCGTGCTGTGCTCGCGGTCGGAGACGACCAGCTGCGAGTACTGCGGCCCGGGCACGGTGAGTGCCGCCCTGACCGTGCCCGTGGGGGTCGAGACCGCACCGGTGTGGTCGTCGACGAGGAAGCCCGTCACCCACCGGGTGCGCGCGGTGGCCGGCTGCACCGACGGCGCGGTGACCGTGGCGGCGCGGACCGTCTGCACGTCTGTCGCCTCCCACGGCGTCGTCGGGCTCGCCCCCGTGTACGCGAGGACCGTCGCCGCCGTCGTGTCGGACGGGTCGAGGCCGGAGAACGCGTACGTCGCGGGCTCGGAGGCCGTCGCGACCCGACCGGCGAGCAGCGACTCGCCGGAGCCGGTGGGGTTGCGGTGCAGCACCGTCCACCCGGCCGGGGGCTGGGGCGGGCTGGTCGAGTCGTGGTGCTGGACGAAGGCGAGCAGGACGTCGCCCGCGGCCGTGCCGCTGGGCCGGGGCACGGACAGGGTGGACACCTGCCCGCCGACCGTCGAGGCCGAACGGAAGGTCGGCGACGGGGACAGGCACGGCCGGGAGGCGGTGAGCGCGGCAGGGGCGTCGAGCAGGTCGCTGGCGAGGCTGGCCGCGGGTGGCCGGGTCGTGGCGGTGAAGGCGGCCCCCGCGCTCGAGGACACGGTGAGCAGGCTGAGTGCGGCGACCGCGGCGAGCCAGAGCACCACCGACCGGCCGCCGGCGCGGCGCAGCCGCGCGCGCACCGTCGGCTCGAGGGGTCGACGACGTCCACGCCGGTGCCGGACGTCCTCGGCCATGCTCCTCCGCTCCTCGTCGCCTCCCCCGCCACAGGGATCGACCGACGGTCCCCCCGGTTGAGGCCGTGCCCCCGTACGGGCGTAAGGCACGCCCCGTCCCACCGCGAGGGTCAGGAGCGGGGCCCCTTGGGCCGATCGGTACGGGCGGGGTCCGGTTCGTCGGGGAGAGGTGGTCCAGGAGGTGGTGTGCGGGTGCGTGGACACCTGGGCGTCCGCCTGCGCCCGCGGCACCTGACCCGCGCCGTCCTCGCCGGGCCTGCCGCCCTCGTCCTCGTGGCGGGGCTCGTCGCCATCGCGTCGCAGGACCTGGCACCTGGTCCCCGGCCGCTCGCCACCGTGCCGCTCGCGTCGTCGACGGGCGGGCCGGCCCTGTTCCCCGGCGCCACGCTCGTCCCGGGACGTCGCGAGAGCGCGTGCCTGGTCGTGACCACGCCGCCCGGCGGCGACCACGGCGAGGTGGTCGTGCAGGCGGTCGACGTCGACGGGGCGCTGGCCGAGCACCTCCGGCTCGAGATCGGGGTGGGGGCCCCCGGGAGCTCCTGCGCGGACCCGCCGGCGGCGGTGGTGGCCGCCGACACGCTCAGCGGCCTCGCGACCACGACGACCTCCGCCGCGGCGGGCGGGGTGGGCACCGGCTGGGTGCCCCGGACGGGGGGCGACGCGCGCGCCTTCACCGTGAGGGCCGAGGTCGCCGACGTGCAGGAGGCCGCCGGCACCTCCGCGAGCGCGACCCTCGCGTGGTCCGTGACCGCCGTGCCCGGACCGTCGCCCCGGCCCACCCCCGGACCGACGGGTACCTCGCCCACGTCGAGCGGCCCGTCGAGCGCCCCTGCCCCCACCGCCGCCCTCGTCCCGGGGATCGACCCCCGCTCGGCCGGCGACGGCGCCGGAGCGGACGGCCCTCTCGACGGGCCCGCTGACCGGCAAGTTCCCGGGTCGGACGCCACGACGGGGACGGTCGGCACCGACGAGGTCACCGGCAGTGCGCCGACCGGCGACGACGCCGTCGGCGTGGGTCCGCCCGGCGGGGAGCCGACCGGCGGCGACGCCGTCGACGACGGTCCGGGCGACGTCACGTCCGACACCGACGCCCTGTCCGACGGGGACGGCGCTCCCCCGGACGCCGCGGTCGCCGGCGCCGACCCCCCCGGCGCGCCCGGTCCGCTGTCGTGGCTGTCGTCCGGTCTCGCCGCGACCGGCGACGCCCTCACCGCCGTGTGGCACGGGCTCGTCTCCGCCGGGGCGTGGCTCGCCGCACCGGCGCTCCGCGGGTGGCAGGCGGTGGTCGTCCCAACGGGCCTGCCCGACGCGGTCCTGACGCTGGCCGCACCGCTCGTGGCCCACCCGCAGCTGCCCCTCGGGATGGTCGCGCTCATGGTGCTCTTCCTGCTCGTGCAGGACCAGGTCGACCGTCGCGACCCCAAGCTCGCCCTCGCTCCGCTCCACCCGGAGACCGACCTGCCCTTCGACCCCGACCTCGACCTCGCCCTGGACGACACCGGGGCCCCCGCGACTGGAGCCGCGCCATGAGCGCCCCCTCGAACGCCGCACTGCTGCCGCTGTCCCAGCGCCTGCGCTGGAGCGCGGGCGTCCGCCTCGCGCTCGCCCTCGTGCCTCCGCTGCTGTGGTGGCTCGTGCCCCCGCTGCGCAGCGGGCACGTCGGCGAGCTGGCCGTGCCCGCCCTCGTCCTGGGGGCGCTGGGCCTGTGCACGGTCCCGCTCCTCCGGCTCGGGCGCGCCGTCGCGCTCGCCGGGCTCGCTCTCGGCCTGCTGCTGGACGGCGCCTACCTCGGCTGGGCCTTCCTGCTCCTCGGCGACCTCGAGGGTCCCGTCGGCTACGTCGTGCTCGTCCACGGCGTGGCGGTGACCCTGCTGCTGTCGTTCCGGACGGGACTCAAGCTGGTCCTGTGGCACTCGATGGTCCTCGTCCTCGCCGTCCAGGCCGCCGCCTCCGGGCTCGTCGTGGGCACGGGCACCCCGCCCGGCCCGTTCCCGCTCGGGGACGTCACGCTCCTGCTCGCCCTGCTGTGGGCGGGTGTCCTCGGCACGTCGACGTTCGCGGCCGTCAACGAGCGCGAGCTGCGACGGCGCCGTCACGACGTCGAGGTGCTGCTCCGCCTCGCCCGCCGGCTGGAGTCGCTCGTCGACGTCGTCGAGATCGCGACCCTTCTCACGCGCGTCACCCACGACGAGCTTCTCGCCGAGCGCACCCTGGTGGTGGCGTACCCGAACCTGCGGCAGCGCGGGCAGGGCGCGACCGTGGTGCCCCGCGCCGGGACCGCGGTGCGCCGGGTCGGTGCGGCCGAGGTGGAGACGCTGCTGGTGCCCGAGGCCTTCCCCGACCGCTCGGTGGCCCAGGACGCCGTCGTCCGCGGCGCACCGAGGCTCGTGCCCTCGCTGGACGCGCGGACCGACGGGTGGCTGGCCGAGGTGCTGCCGGACGCCGAGAACGTCCTCCTCGTGCCGTTCCACCTCGAGCACCAGGTGAGCGGCGCGCTGCTCATGGCCATGGGGGGCCGCCGCGGGTGGTTGGCGCGCCTGGCCGGTCGCGCGGTACGGATCGAGCGCCGTCGTGTCGCCACCGCCCGGCAGGCGACCGCGCACGCCGCCCAGGCGCTCGGCCGAGCGGCGCTGTTCGGACGGCTGCGGGAGGCCGCCGACACCGACGGCCTCACCGGCCTCGCGAACCGGCGCACCTTCGACCGCGCGCTGCAGCAGCAGGTCTCCTCGACCCTGCAGCAGCCGTTCTCGCTGCTGCTCGTCGACCTCGACCACTTCAAGCGGCTCAACGACACCCACGGGCACCAGGCCGGCGACGACGCGCTCCGGGTGGCCGCGGGACTGCTGCAGCTCGCCTGCCGGGACGGCGACCTCGCCGCGCGCTACGGCGGTGAGGAGTTCGCCGTCATCCTGCCCGGCGTCTGCTCCGACGACGCGCTGCCCGTGGCCGAGCGCATCCGCGCGGAGGTCGAGACCGCGGACGGCCCGGTCCCCGTCACGGCGAGCATCGGGGTCGCGTGCTGGCCGAAGGACGCCGAGGACCCGCAGGAGCTGCTGGCCGTCGCGGACGCGGCGCTGTACCGGGCCAAGAAGGACGGCCGCAACCGGGTCGTGAGCGCCTCGGGCTCGCTGCGCCCGCGGGTGCCCGGCCCGTGAGGGGCCGCCACGCCGCACCGGCGCCGCGAGGCGTGTCCGCTCGGGCCGTCGCGGTGGCCGCGGCGACCTGGTCGTCCGCGCTCGCCGCGGGGGCGCTCACCACCGTCGCGGGCCTCGTCGTGTGGTCACTGCTGCCGCTGCTGCTGGGCTGGGAGGCCTCGGTGGTGATGAGCGGCTCGATGCGTCCCGGCATCCGCGAGGGTGACGTCGTCCTCGTCCAGCCGGTCGACCCTGCGGTGCTCGTCCCTGGCCACGTCGTCCTGTTCGAGGACCGCGCGGTGCCGGGCCGGCAGGTGCTCCACCGGGTGGTCGACGTGGCGGCCGACGGGTCCCTCACCACCCGGGGGGACGCGAACCCGTCGCCCGACGCGGCGGGCGTCGCCCCGGCAGCGGTCTCCGGCATGGCCCGGCTGCGGGTGCCGTGGGTCGGCAGCCTCGTGCTCTGGGCGCGGACGCACCGTGTCGGGCACGTGGCGCTCGCCCTCGCCGCGCTGCTCGCGGCCGCGGTGCTCGCCACGGCGCCCGCCCCGGCGCACGAGCCGCCCCGCCGTGTCGTCGGCAGCGCGGGCCCCTCGCGGGCAGCGGCTACCGTGCCCGGGTGAGCGACACCTCCCCCGAGCCGGCCGTCCCCGCCGGCGACCCCGGCGGCCGGGTCATCGAGCCCCTCGTCACCGCCCAGACCGGCATCGCGCCGACCGTCCCGCTGGGTGCGCGCGAGCGGACGCCCGTCGACGAGCTCGCCGAGCGCTACCTCGACGAGTACGCGGCCCTCGACCCCGAGCAGGCCACGCAGATGGGCGTGGCCGGGCACGACACGCGCCTCACCGACCACTCGGTGGTCGGCATCGACGCGCGCGCCGCCCTGCGGCGCCGCGTGCTGCGCGAGGCGGCCGACCTGCAGCCGGCGGACGACGTGGACGTCGTCACCCTCGACGTGCTCACCGAGCGCCTCACCCGCGAGGTCGCGCTCGCCGAGTCCGGCGAGCGCGCGCGGGCGCTGGACGTGCTCGGCTCGCCGGTGCAGAGCATCCGCGAGTCCTTCGACCTGCTGGCGACCGACGGCGCGGACGACTGGGCCGTCGTCGCGCAGCGGCTGCGCGCGGTGCCGGACGCCGTCGCGTCGTACGAGCAGGCCCTGCAGCACTCCGCGGACGCCGGCCGCGTCGCCGCGCGCCGGCAGGTGCTCGCCTGCGCCGCGCAGTGCGACGACAACACCGGCGCCGACGGGTTCTTCGCCCGGCTCGCGGCGGCCTCGGAGCGCACCGACGGCGTGCCCGCCACCCTCGTGCAGGAGGTCCGTGCCGCCGCCGAGGGGGCGGCCGAGGCCTATGCGGGGCTCGCGACGTACCTGCGGGAGGACCTGCTGGGGCGTGCCCCGGAGGCCGACGCCGTCGGTGAGGAGCGCTACGCGCCCCGGCTCGCGTACTTCCTCGGCGAGGAGGTCGACCTGCAGGAGACCTACGAGTGGGGCGTCGCGGAGGTCGAGCGCCTGCGCGCCGAGGGCACCGAGCTGGCCCGGGCGCTGGGCGCCGACGGCATCGAGGCGGCCGCAGCGGCGCTCGAGCGCGACGAGCGGCGGCTGGTGCACGGGGCGGAGGCCTTCCGCGACTGGATGCAGCAGGTCTCCGACGAGGCCGTGGACGCGCTCGCGGGCACCCACTTCGACGTGCCGGAGGAGGTGCGGCGCCTCGAGTGCCGCATCGCGCCCTCGCACACCGGTGTCGTCTACTACACCGCCCCGAGCGAGGACCTCGTGCGCCCGGGCGCCATGTGGTGGTCGGTGCCGAAGGGCATGACGTCGTTCTCCACGTGGCAGCAGCGCACGACCGTCTACCACGAGGGCGTCCCGGGCCACCACCTGCAGATCGGCCAGACGGTCGTGCGCGCGGGCGTGCTCAACCGATACCGGCGCTCGGGGGCGTGGGTGTCCGGGCACGGGGAGGGCTGGGCCCTGTACGCCGAGCGGCTCATGGCCGAGCTCGGCTTCCTCGACGACCCGGGCGACCGGCTCGGTCTCGTCGCCTCGCAGCTGCTGCGGTCGGTCCGCGTCGTCCTCGACATCGGCGTGCACTGCGGCTTCGAGGCCCCGGCGTCGGCCGGCGGCGGCGCCTGGACGTACGAGAAGGCCTGGTCCTACCTGTCCGGCAACGTGCCCGAGCCCGAGGCGGTGCTGCGCTTCGAGCTCGACCGCTACCTCGGTCACCCGGGCCAGGCGCCGTCGTACAAGGTGGGCGAGCGGGTGTGGCTGGGGCTGCGCGAGGACGCCGCGGCACGAGCCGGCGGCGACTTCGACCTCGCCGCGTGGCACCGCCGTGCGCTCGACGTCGGCTCCGTGGGCCTCGGCACGCTGCGCCGGGCTCTGGCGCCCACGTCGTCGTGAGCGGCCCGCCCCGCCTCGTCCTCGCCTCCCGCTCGCCCGCCCGCCTCGCGACCCTCCGCTCGGCGGGCGTGGAGCCGGAGGTCCGGGTGAGCGAGGTCGACGAGGACGCGGTCGTCGCCCGCTACGGCGTGAGCGACCCGGCCGAGGTCGCGCTGCTGCTGGCGCGGGCCAAGGCGGAGGACGTCGCGACCGCGTTGGGCGCCGAGGGCGTCGAGGACGCGCTCGTCGTGGGCTGCGACTCCGTGCTCGACCTCGCGGGCGTCGCCTACGGCAAGCCGGGCACCGCCGACGTCGCCCGTGAGCGGTGGCGGGCGATGCGTGGGCGCGCGGGGGTATTGCGCACCGGGCACTGGCTCGTCGACCTGCGTCCCGTCGGTGACGGCGGCTCGGGCGCCTCGGTCGGCGACCTCGCGAGCACGACGGTCCGCTTCGGCGACCTGTCCGACGACGAGGTCGACGCCTACGTCGCGACGGGCGAGCCGCTGCAGGTGGCGGGGGCGTTCACCGTCGACGGCCTAGGCGGCGCGTTCGTCGACGGCGTCGACGGCGACCCGCACGCCGTCGTGGGCATCGGCCTGCCGACGCTGCGCGCCCTCACGGCCCAGGTCGGGGTGCCGTGGCACACGCTGTGGGCGCCGCGACCCGCCCCCTGACCTGTCCCGGTCGCACGACGGCGGGGCGGGGTCCCACGGACCCCGCCCCGCCGCGTGCACCGCTCAGCGGCCGCGTGTCAGCGGCCGCAGGTCAGCGCCTCGTGCTCGACCTCCCGCTCGACCTCGACGGCCTCGCCGTCACGCGTGCCCTCGACCACGACGGTCGACGAGCCCGCCGGCAGGTCCGCCACCCGGGTGGTGAAGGGGTGGAAGACGGACTTGCCGGGCCGGACGTTGCGGAACGTCTTGGACCCGAACTCCGTCGTGACGGTGGCGTCGACCGGGTCGGCCTCGTCGTTGGTCAGCCGCACGACGAGCACCGCCTTCTTCCCGGCGATGCAACGGACCTCCGCGGTGAGGCCCACGTCGAGCACCGAGAGCACCTCGAGGGTGGCGGTGTCGCTGGAGGCCTCGAGGTAGTCGACCCCGAGGTACTCCGCCGTGACCTCCTGCTCGCCGGCCGCGAGGTCGGCGGGCAGCTCGACGGTGGCCTCGCCACCCTCGAGGTAGGCCGTCTCCGAGAAGTCGCCGACGCTCACACGTACCTGGCCACCGGTCTCGAAGCCGTCCGCCGCCGTGACCGTGACGGTCGCGGTGGTGGTCTCGCCCTCGTCGACTGTGCCGGCCACGGACAGCGTGGTGGCGGTGGCCACGTCCGGGTTCTCGATGCCGCGGATCGCGTTCCACTCCCGCAGCGTGATGGGCAGGACGGTCCCGTGACGCGGCCGCGGGACGCCCGCGTTCGTCATGGTGATCGTCCTGGCGTCCCAGGTCTCCGCCTCGATGTCCTCGCTGCAGGCCGCCTGGTAGCCACCGCCGTTCGTGTAGCGGTCACCCCACAGGTAGAACTGCCCGGGGCACGCGGTGTCGCCGGGGTTCGCCTCGAAGATGATCGGGCCCTCGTACCCCTGGTTCGGGTCCCACGTCGTGCGCCCGAGCGCCGGGGCGAGCAGCTCCCAGTTCTCGAGGTCGGGGTCGAGGAAGTCCGTGTGCTTCTCCGAGAACAGGTCGGAGCCGGCGTTGCCGGCCTCGTTCTTCGTCACGCGGTAGTACTCGTCGCCCACCTTGATGGCGGTCGTGTCGATGCGCGACAGCGGGGCCGGGTCCTGCCAGACCTGCGGCTCGGAGAAGGTCTGGAAGTCGCGCGTGACGTTGTACCACATCTGCGCGTTTCCCTGACCGGTGCGGTTGACCGGGTCGTCCCACAGCGACTGCGCCCAGAAGACGGCGTAGGCACCGATCTCCTCGACCCACAGCGACTCCGGCGCGAACGCGTTGCCCGCGTCGTCCGGCGCCACCTTGACGTGGCGCTGGGGCGTCCAGCTCACGAGGTCGTTGGACTCGAAGACCTCGATGTACTGGGTGTCGTTGATGCGGTACCCGCCCTGGTCGTACCAGTTGAGGTCGGTAGCGATCATGTAGAAGGTGTCGCCGTCGGGCGAGCGCACGATGTGCGGGTCGCGCAGGCCCTGGTCGCCCTGCTGCGAGATGAGCGAGGGGCGCCCACCGGTGAGGCCGGTCCAGTCAAGGGCGGTGTTGCCGTTGGACGTCGCGAACATGATCTGCTCGCCGTCGGCGATGTTCTCGCCCTTGAAGTAGCCGAGGAAGTAGCGCTCCTTCTCCTCCTCGCGCGGCAGCGAGCGGATGGTGACGTCGAAGGACTTCGTCTCCACGGCGTCGCCGCGGCGGATGCTCGCCGTCAGCGTCGCCTCGACGTCGGGGCGGCCGAAGGCGGGCCGGGTGACCACGCCGGTCGGGCTCACCAGGTCGCTCGTGGACGTCCACGTGATCGTCGAACCGAAGTCGCCCTCGGCCGGCAGCTCGATGTTGCCGCGGACGTCGTCGGTCGCGTAGAGGTCGAGGTCGTAGGTGTCGCGCGCGACGGCCTGCGCGTCGTCGAACTCCGCCTTGACGACGACCTCGATCTCCCGCGTCACGACCTCGTCGACGCCCTTGCGCAGCGTGGCGGTGAGGGTGGCCGTGGCGTCGGGCTCACCGACCGCGGGCCGGGTGATGCGTCCGGTGACCGGCACCTTCGGGGCGCTGGCCGGCGGGGTGTACACCTCGACGACCGAGGGGTCGGAGCTCGTCCACGTGATCGCGGAGCCGGCGACCGGGCCGAGCTCGGGCAGCTCGATGTCCTCGACGATCGCCGAGGTGAGTCCGAGGTCGATCGCAGCTGCGTCGGCGCGCACCCCCGTCATGACGGTCTCGGACGCCCGGGCGACCGCCTCGTCGGCGGACAGCGCCCGGTCGTAGACCCGGAAGTCGGCGATCGTGCCGCGGAAGGAGTAGTCGCCCGGGTTCTGCGAGCGGGCCAGGTAGTTGCAGTCGGTCCCGGCCGCGGTCACCGACGGCGGGGTCGTGAGGTCCGTCGCCTGGGCGTACTGCACGCCGTCGACGTAGACGGTGCCCGTCCACGTGGTGCCGCCGGCGTTGAGGGCCTGCGTGTACGTGACGTGCTTCCAGGCGCCCTCGAGCAGGCGGCCGCCGTTCTGCATGAGGCTGCGGTTGCCGACGACGACGCGGAAGCGGGAGCCGGGGCGCGGGGCGGTGTTGGACGCCCAGATCGAGCCCTGCGAGCCCGTCGCGTCGTCGCACGAGCCGGCCTTGCTGCCGATGCTGAACATCTGGTGGTTGCCGACGTTGGCCGGGTCGACCCAGACCTCGTAGTCGATGCTCACCTCGTCCATGCCGGCCGTCAGGTCGTCCGGCAGGTCGACGTACCCGCCGCTGAGGGCGGACTCGTAGCTGTCGGGGTTGAAGCGGACGCCGTCACCGGTCAGCTCGGCCTTGTCGGGGTTGACGAGCGTGGCGTCCGGGGCGTCGCCCGGGCCGGAGTTCTCCAGGGTGGTGCCGGAGGTCTCGTCGAGGAGGAACTGGTGGACGAGCCCGTCGCGCACGTCGTCGGCGGGCTCGACGGTCGAGCCCGCCGCCGGGACGGACGCGGCGGTGAGGGCGCCCACGCCGAGCGCGAGGGCGGTGGCGCTGCCGAGGAGCCGGGCTGAGCCCGGTCCCCGTGTGCCGGGAGGTCGTGTCATGGGATCGCATACCCCTTCGTGGTGGTCCCTGAGCAGGCCGACGGACGAGGTGACGACACCGTCACCCCTCTGGCCCCGGGACCACCGGCATGCGCCGCGGCTCGTCGGCTGTGACGAGGCCGTGGGGCGATCCCGAGGTCACCTACTGTTCTCGCTCACACGACGCGCTGTCAACATTCGACGGGCGCCCCGCGCAATTGTCGATGACGCCTCCGGCCGAGGACCACCCTGTCGCTTCGACCGTGTTATCGGTAACGTGGCGCGTGGTGCCGGATGTCCCCGAGCACCACGACGTCCGACAGCGAAGGAGCTGGCGTGGCCCTTGTCCTCACACCCCGCGCACCCCGGGGGATGCGACCCCGTCCACGGCACGACGGTCGGCGGCGACGTGGCCCTCTCGTCGCCGGGCTGGGCGCCGTCGTGCTGGCGTGCAGCGGCCTGGTCGCTGCCACGACCGCCGCGGCGCAGGCCGCCGAGGTGGCCGCCCCGACCGACGGCCTGCTCGCCGAGTACGTCTTCGACGCGACGTCGGGGACCACGGTGGCCAACGACGCCGGCGGACCCGTCGGCGGCGCCCGCGTCGTCAACGGCACCGACGACCGCTGGACGGGTACCTCGTTGCGGTTCACCGGAGGCGCCAAGACCGGCACCGGGACGTGGGTGGAGCTGCCCGACGACATGCTCACCACCGCGACCTCCGCGACGGTGACGATCGAGACCCGCATCGACGCGTCGATGCGGAACAGCTGGAACTTCCTGTGGAACGTCGGCAGCGAGTCCACGAGCCAGTACTGGTTCGCCTCCGTGCGCGACAACCCGCGCACCGCCGTCACCACCAGCGGCAGCGGCGGTGAGGTCAACGCCCGTTCCGGCTCGCCGTTGAGCGCCGACCGCTGGTACAGCCTCACCTCGGTCATCGACGGCGACGCCGACCGGATCACCTTCTACGTCGACGGCGAGCAGGTCGCCTCCGCCCCGACCACGCTGACCCCGGCGTCGATCACGAACCAGACGCTCAACACGATCGGCCGGGCCCCCTACCCCGACCCGCTGTTCCGCGGCGAGGTCGCGACGTTCCGCGTCTACGACCGCGCGCTCGACGTCGACGAGGTCCGCGAGGTGTCGGACACCGACGCCGCGATCCACGCCGACACCTTCCAGACAGCGGCGCGCGCGGCGCTGGACCGGGTCGTCGACGTCACCCTCGACGACACCGTCACCAACCTGCCGGACTACGGCGGCACCGTCTCGTGGTCCTCGACGGACACGTCGCTGGAGGTGTCCGCGGACGGCACGTCCGTGACCACCGACCTCCCGACCGCCGGCGGCGAGCCCCGCAGCGGCACCCTCACGGCGACCGCGAGCGTCCGCGGCGTGAGCGCGTCGCGCGAGGTGACGGTCACCGCCGAGCCGGCCGCCGAGCCGGACGACGACTACGGCTACCTCATGGTCCACTTCATCGAGGACCCCGCCGGCTACGCCGAGAAGATCTACCTCGACGTGTCCCGGGGCGACAACCCCGAGCAGTGGGACCCCCTCAACGGCGGCGAGCCGATCCTCGCCTCCGACCTCGGCACGACCGGTGTCCGCGACCCGTACCTCACGTACAACCCGGAGACGGGCACGTACTACGTCATCGCCACGGACCTGCGCGTCTTCGGCGGCAACCAGGGTTCCGGCAGCTGCACGTCGTGGTGCTGGTGGAGCTCGCAGGGCAGCACGAAGCTGAACGTGTGGGAGTCGCAGGACCTCGTCACGTGGAGCGACCTGCGCCAGTTCGACGTCGCCGTCGACGACGGCATCGAGCAGGCCGAGCTCGGCATGGCCTGGGCGCCCGAGGCCACGTGGGTCGATGACTACTACGCCGACGGCCGCGGCGCGTTCGTCCTGTACTGGTCGTCGAACCTGTACGACGACGCGCAGCACACCGGCAGCACGTACTCCCGCGTGATGTGGGGCGCGACGCCCGACTTCACGCAGGAGACCTACGACTTCGGCGGGGTGTTCATCGACGAGGGCGGCAACACCATCGACACGACGATCACCCAGCACGAGGGCACCACGTACCGGGTCACCAAGGACAACACCTTCGGCACGGGGCTGTACTACGAGTCGACCACGGCCGAGCGCTGGTGGGAGCCGGCGGCGGAGTGGACGCAGATCCAGGACCGCATCGGGGCGGAGTACGCGAATGACAACCCCGGCGGCGTGGAGGGTCCTGCGATCTTCAAGGCGCACGACGAGGAGCGGTGGTACCTGTACGTCGACGTCATCCCGATCGTCGGCTACCGGCCGCTCACGACGA
Organism: Aquipuribacter sp. SD81; assembly: GCF_037153975.1. Classification (NCBI taxonomy): domain Bacteria; kingdom Bacillati; phylum Actinomycetota; class Actinomycetes; order Micrococcales; family Intrasporangiaceae; genus Aquipuribacter; species Aquipuribacter sp. SD81. The sequence continues at coordinate 248,860 of NZ_JBBAYJ010000001.1, read as the reverse complement.
CCGACCTCGACGCGGGCTGGGAGCTGCTGAGCTCCCCCGACTTCTCCATGGCCCCGAGCACCAAGCACGGCGGCATCGTCGGGCTCACCCGCGAGCAGTACGACGAGGTCCGGGAGGCCGACGCCACCGGTGCCGTCACCGAGGACCTGGGCAGCGTCGGGGTACCGGCGGACGCCGACGCCGCAGCCGTCCGGGCCGCCCTTCCGGCGACCGCCGAGGTGACGCTCGCCTACGGCCGCGGCACGGCCGAGCAGCCCGTCGAGTGGGACGTCGCGAGCGTCGACGCGTCCACACCCGGCAGCTACGAGGTGAGCGGCACCGTGCGCACCATCGGAGCCAACCTGAACGCGTGGGTGGGCGCCAACGGCTCGACGGCCTACGGTGCACCGGACCGTGAGCTGTACAGCACGACGGCCATCCCGGTGAGCGCACGGGTGGTCGTCGGCGCCGCCGAGGGTGTCGACGTCACCGCCACCGCGTCCACCCGCTGCGTGGCGGGGCGCGTCGCGCTCGTGGTCCGCGCCACCAACGAGCACGACGCCCCGGTGCGGGCGGTCGTCGAGACGCCGTACGGCACCCGGGACCTCGGCACCCTCGAGCCCGGTCGCGGGTCGTCGGTGGCGCTGTCCACCCGGCAGGCGTCGGTGCCGGCGGGCTCGGCGCAGGTCACGGCGACCGCGGGTGGGGCCGAGGGCAGCGCGACCGCGGACTACGCGCCTGCCACCTGCTGAGGTAGCGGCACGACCGATGAGTCGGACGTCATGGGCGGGTCTCCCCGCTCATGACGTTCTCTCATGTCCTCGCGGGCGCGGTCGTGTCGGACCTCGACGCCGCCGAGACCTGGTACACGACGCTGTTCGGCCGCGGCCCTGACGCCCGCCCCATGCCCGGCCTGCTCGAGTGGCACCTCGCGTCCGGGTCCGGGCTCCAGGTCTGGCGGGACGCCGACCGCTCCGGGGTGTCGCAGCTCGTCCTGGGCAGCGACGACCTCGACGCCGAGGCGAGCCGGCTGCGTGAGGCCGGCATCGCCCTCGACGGCCCGGAGCCGGGCGGCGGCGCCCGCATCCTCCGGCTGCGCGACGCCGACGGCAACCTCGTCGTCGTCACCGGGACCTGACCGGCGCCCGGGCGGGCAGCCCGTAACGGGGTCCGGCGCGCACGACGACGCCCCGCCGAGGCCTGGGCCTCGGCGGGGCGTCGTCGGTCCGGCGCGTCAGCCGCAGCTGGTGGTGGCGTACCCGACCCGCTGGGTGACCGTGCGCCCCGTCGCGTCGGTGGCCCGGACGTCGACGGAGCCGGCCGCCACGGAGGCCAGACGTGTCGTGATCGCAACCGAGGTGCTCTGCCCGTCCACGAGGCGGACCGGCCCCCGGCGCCCGTAGGCCGAGCCCACGCTGACGGTGACGGACCCGCTGCCCGTGTTGGCGACCGTCACCGCCAGGACGACCTGACCGGCGACGCACCGGGTCTGCACCCGGGCGCCGACCGACGGCGAGTCCTCGGCGACGGCGACGGTCGTGGTCGTCGACGTCGACGCGGCCACCGGCGCGAGCCCCGCGTACGAGGCGCTGACCGGCACGGCCGTGCCCGCGGTGAGGTCGTCGGGCACGACCACCTCCCCGACGTGGCGTCCGTCCCGGTCGGTGAGCACCGCGTCGAGCGTCCGCCCGCCGATGCTCACCTGCACCGCCCCCGCGACCGGACCGCCGTCGTCGGCGGTCACGACCACGCGGAGGGTGTCCCCGCCCTCGAGGACGGCACCGTCGGAGAGACCCTCCAGCGTCGTGGTCGTCGCCACCTCGGTGACCTCCTCGCCGCGCGCGGACTGCCACTGCTCGAGCGTGACGGGCATGACGCTGCCGTGCCGCGACGTCGGCAGGGACCCCGCGACCGTGCGCCAGTCCGGGTCCGCGAGCGACTCGCTGAACAGCGGCAGGTAGCCGGCGCCGGTGAAGTCGTCGACGAAGAGGTAGAAGCCCTCGTCGACCCCCTCCGGCAGCGACGTGTCGCCGGCGTTGGCGCGGAAGATCGTCGGGCCCTCCGTGGTCCGGGTGGTGTTCCGCGCCCGCTTGGAGATGCAGCTGGCCTGCGTGGTCCAGTCGTACTCCCCGGGCACGGTCAGTGCCCGGATCGACGGCGACGACTCCTGCGTGATGTCGACGCAGCCGGTCACCTCCTTGGTGAACCGGTAGAACGTGCCGTCGTCCTCGATCATCGTCGTGTCGATGCGGTCACCGGCCTCCTGCCACACCACCGCGTCGGAGAAGTGGACGAAGTCGCGCGTCGTCGCGTACATCACCTTGGAGTACGTCGAGTTGGGCGTGCGCGCCTTGTCGTATGGACGCGTGGCGTCGGGGTAGACGCGCGAGGACCAGTACACGACGTACTCCTGCGCCGCCTCGTCCCAGTACGCCTCCGGTGCCCACGTCATCGACGCGAAGGGCCCGGAGACGCTGACGTGGCGCTGCTCGGACCAGGTGCGCAGGTCCGTGGACTCCCAGATCTCCAGGTGCGTGCTGCCCTCGTCGAGCGCCTGCGTCCACGACGTGCCGCTGCCGATCGACAGGTCCGTGGCGATCATGAAGAACCGGTCGCCCTCGGCCGAGCGCATGACGAACGGGTCACGGAGCCCACCCGTGCCCTCGGTGGAGGACAGCACCGGCTGACCGCCGTTCAGCACGTCCCACGTCATCGCGCTGTTGCCCCGCGACGCCGCGAGCGAGATCCGCTCCCCCGCCAGCGTGTCGCCGGTGAAGTAGGCGAACAGGTAGCGGCTGTCGACCGCGGGTCGTGGGGCCGCCGCGACGGTCACCTCGAAGGTGCGGGTGACGGCAGAGGTGCCCTCGCCGACCGTGGCGGTCAGGGTGACCGTCTCGTCCGGCCCGCCCCACGCCGGTCGCGTGACGACGCCCGGCGCCGCGGCGCCCTCGACCTCGTCGGTGATGACCGTGTCGTCGGAGGACTGCCACCGCACCGGGGCACCGGCCTCGCCCTGGCCGGGCAGGTAGAGGTTGCCGAGGGCCCGGTCCGGCACCTGCAGCGCCGCCCCGTCCGCGGCGACGTCGGCCTCGGTCAGCGCCGGGACGCCGACCGTGAAGCTGCGCGCCGCGGTGGCAGGCACCCCGCGGGCGGCGGCGGTCGCGGTGAGGGTGACCGTGGCGTCGGGCTCCCCGACCGCGGGCCGGCTGAGGTCGCCGTCGCCGGCGAGCACCGACGGGTCCGACGACGCCCACGAGATCCCACGGAGCTCGAAGAGGTCGATGTCGTCCGTCAGGGTCGACGTGTCGCCGAGGTCGACGGCGGCCAGTGTGCGGTCCGCCACCGCGCGCAGGCTGTCGGCGTGCGCGACCGCGTCGTGCTCGGACAGCTCGACGACCTCGTCGTCGGCCAGGGCACGGTCGTAGACCCGGAAGGCCCCGACCGCCCCCGCGAACAGCGGGTCGTTGTACGGCGCCCGCCCGATGGTGCTGAGCGTCTGCGCGATGTCCGACGGCGTCGCCGTCGTCGTGCCCACGCCGGAACGCTGCCCGTCGGTGTAGAGCGTGATCGTGCCCGCCTCACCGTCCACGACCGCCGTCAGGCTGTGCCACTGCGCGGCGGTCATCGCGTAGCCCGTACCGCTGCTCTCCCCGCCCGAGCCGCCGGTGGTGATGGCCGAGCGCGGACCACGGGTGGTGGCGAACCAGTACTGCTGCGTCGACTCGCTGCCGATGTTCCACAGGAAGTGGTTGCTGTTGAGCATGGTGGCGTCGGCGCGGACGTCGACCGACACCGTGGCCGACTGCGCGTCGGCCAGCAGGTCGTCCGGCAGCTCCACCCAGTTACCGGTCGACGACTTCGCGCCGCCGGTGAACCGCAGCGTGCCCGGCTCCGACCGCTGTGCGGCGGCGTAGTTGCGCACGACCGCGTCCAGCGGGTCGGCGGCGGTCACGTCGCCGTCGGCGCTGTTGCGCACCGCCTCACCGTCGGCCTCCTCGAAGAGGTACTCCGCGACGAGACCGTCGCGCAGCGCCCCCTCGGCGGGGGCGCCCGCGGCGGTGGTGACGGGCACCACCACCGCGAGCGACCCGACGAGCGTCACGGCGGCGACCGTCGCGACCGTGCGGCCGGCGCCCCGACCTCCGGCCCCCGTCACGAGCACGAGAAGGCGTCGAAGGACACGGTGCTCGAGACCTCGACGGTCTCGCCGTCCACGACCGCCCCGACGTCGAGGGTTGCCGTACCGGCCTCGAACGCCGTCCGCCGCGTCGAGAACGCGTAGGACACGCTGCGACCGGCATCCAGCGACGCGGTCGCGCGGCTGCCGTAGGGCGAGGTGACCTCGGCGGACACCGAGACGTCCTCGCCGTTGGAGAGGGTGACGACCTGCACGGCGCGACCGGCCACGCACCGGGCGGTCATGACCGCCGAGACGTCGAGCTGCTGGGTCTCGCGCGGCTCGACCACGACGGTCACCGACACCGTGCGGTTCTCCGGCGCCACCTCCTCGTCACGCTCCATGTCGAGGATCGGGAGGCCGTCGGCGGCGAAGTGCACCCGGCGCACGAAGGTGTCGCGGCCGGTGAGCCCGAGGTTGCTCGTGCGGGCGTGGTAGACGTACAGCAGGTTGTCGTCCTCGTCGTAGGACCACATGCCGTGGCCCGGGCCGAGCTGCCACTCCCCCTCGAACATCTCCGACTTCTGGATCGGGTAGTTGAGGGGCTCCCACGCCGCCGGGTCGGTCAGGTCGGCCCCGACCTCGGCGGTCAGCAGGCCCGTGGTGTACGTGTCCCCGACGAGCGAGCCGGAGTACAGCATGTAGACGACGCCGTCACGGATGTGGACGTTCGGGCCCTCCGCGATGGTGTTGTCCCAGGCGTAGACCGGGGCGTAGATGCGGACCGGCGGCGAGGTGAGCCGCGTCGGCTCCGACGGGTCCACCCGCGCGATGAAGACCGCGCCGACCTGCTGCCAGGCGTAGTACGACTGGTCGCCGTCGACGAAGTACGTCATGTCGAGCGAGATGTTCTGGATCGGGTTGAGGATCGAGCCGTCGGCGCGCACGACGTACTCCGGCTCGCTCCAGCTGGCGGGGTCGGTGGGCTCGAGGTCGTTGCCCTCGGCGTCCTTCTGCAGCTGGATGATGCTCGCGCGGCCGGTGAAGATGTCGGGCTGGCCGTTGGAGCCGTCGTAGCACGGCATGAACAGGATCGACAGGTAGCCGTCGATGACGTGGATCTCCGGCGCCCAGAAGCAGCCGGTGATCACGTTGCCGTAGGCGTCGGTGTCGCCCTCCTCCAGCAGGTTGACCTCGGTGCTGCGACCGTCCGCCAGGCCCTCGTCGGACAGGTCGTCGATGGTGTCGGCGGCGCGGAAGGGCATGAAGACGCCGTTGGTCGGGTTGACCGGGTTGAGGTTCAGGTCGTTGGTGGCGATGAAGTAGTAGCGGGTCCGACCGTTCCAGTCGTGCGTGAAGATGGTCGGGTCGGCGCGCTCGTCCGAGAAGGGCTCGGGGTACTCGGGGGTCCGGACCTCACCGGTCACCTCGTACGTGCCGGGGGTGTCGGTGTCGACCGCGGCCAGTGCCGCCTCGTCCCACGTCACGGCGCGGCTCGCGGTGGAGCCGTCGTTGTACGTGAGGCTGACCCGCTCGGGCAGGTCCGCCGTGGTGAGCTCGGCGCCCTCCTCGACGGTGACGTCGTCGGAGGACTCGACCCCGGTGTTGTAGATGGCCTCGAAGCGCACGCGCAGCGCGTCGGCCACGTCGACCGTCACGGGGAGGGAGTTGCCGGTGGCGTAGTTCGCCACGCCGGTGTCCGCGACCCCGGCCGTGGCGGTCACGACACCCCGACGGACCTCGCCCCGGGTGGCGGGGTCGGTGAGGTCACCGAAGGTCGTGTACTGGGCGGCGCCGGCGTCGGAGGTCCACGAGACCACGTAGAGGTCCGAGGCGCTGTCGAACACGACGGCGGGGTCGTTGACGCCGCTCGTGACCCCGAGGTCCACGAGCCCGACCTCGGTGTAGGAGCGCAGGTCGTCGCTCGTGGCGAGCAGCATGCTCGAGGCCTGCGAGGGGTCGACGCCCCCGTTGCGCAGGGTGCGGGTGGCCACCACGCCGAAGCGGCCGTCGGCCAGGTAGAAGGCGTGGGGGTCGCGCAGGCTGCGGATGATGCCGCTGCTCGTGCCGCCCGGGGCCGGCGTCGAGGCCGTGCGCGCGAACCAGATCCCGTAGTTGCCGTTGAGCGGCGACCACGTGCCGTCCTCGGCCAGCGCGAGGTGCATGCTCAGCGCCACGTCGGCGTTGTTGGCCTGCGCGGCGCTGGTGGGGGTGCGGGAGTACGCCAGCAGCTGCTCCGCGGTCGCCGGGAGCACCCGCACCGCGAAGGTGCGCGTGGTGGTGGCGCCCGTGGCGGAGTCGGTGACCTCGACGGTCACGGTGCCCTCGACGGGCTCGTCGGAGCCGGAGACGACCGCGCCGTCGACGACGTCGACGCCCTCGGTCGCGGTGACCTCGGCGGTGGTGCCGGCCGGGGCGGGCGGGAGCGCCGTGCCCGAGGCGACGACGGGCGGCACGACCATCTGCTGGGCGAGCCGCTCGACGCGCTCGTCCGGGGTCTCGTCGGACGGCTGGACCGTGACGGTGATGGTGCGGGTGGCGCTGATGCCGCGGATCGACACGGTCGCGGTGAGCTCCACCTCGACCGCCGGCTCGCCGGTCAGCGGGGGCTCGACCGAGCCGTCCGCGGCCACGACGTCGGGGTCGCTGGAGGTCCACGTCACCCGGCCCGCGGCCGTGGGCAGGTCGATGTCGCCGCTGGTCTCGAGGTCGGTGAGGTCGAGCCCGGTCAGGACGGCGTCCGCCTGTGCCCGGATCTCCTCGGCGTGCGCCTGCACGTCGGTCGCGGAGACCTCGGCCACCTCGGCGTCGCTGAGGGCACGGTCGTACACGCGGAACGCCGAGATGGCACCGGCGAAGAGGGGGTCGGGCCACGGCGCGCGGCCGATGGTGTTGAGGGACTGGTCGACGACGTCGGCGGGGGTGCGGGCGACGTCGCCGCGCGCCACCCGGGTGCCGTCGAGGTACAGCGAGGCGGTGGCCTGGGAGCCGCTGCCGTCCACGACGGCGGTGACGTTGAACCACTGGTTCGCCGTCACGCCGCAGGAGCCGGACTGCACGAGCTGCTCGGTGCCGCCGGACTTGATGCCCACGAGCGGGGTGCGGCTGTTGCCGCAGTTGAGGGACGTGAAGAAGTACTCGGTGGCCGACGACTCGTTGCCGACGTTCCACAGGAAGTGGAAGGTGTTGAGCATCGCGGCCGACGCACGGACCTCCGCGGTGACGGTGGCCGAGCGCTCGCCCAGCAGGATGTCGTCGGGCAGCTCGACCCAGTTGCCGGTGGACGTCTTGGCCCCGCCCCGCAGCGTGAGGGCCGAGCCCGTCCAGTCCGTGGCCTGGACGTTCCGGACGGTGGCGGGCCCGAGGTCCGAGCCCTCGGCGGTGTTGGGGACGGTGGCACCGGACGTCTCGTCGAAGAGGTACTCGGCGACGAGGCCGTCGTCCGGTACGGCGGCCTGTGCGACCGCTGTCCCCGCCGAGGCGAGGACGAGGGCACCGACCACCGCGGCGACGACCGCGGACCGACGGGGACGGGAGGTTCTCATCACACACTCCGTTGCGTGCACACGCGGACACCGACGTCCGCTGTTATCGCTCACGTTAGCGGTCACATTTTGTCGTTCCAACCCACCGAACCGCCCGCGACCAGGCGGCGTCGACGGCAGGAGGGGCGGTCCGGTCGACCCGGTCCGCCCCTCCTCGTCCGCCCGCGGCACGGGCTGCGCGCCAGACCTAGGCGCAGGACCTCGCCGCGTAGGACGCCGTCACGGTGCGGCTGTCCCCGCCCACCGTGACGTCGGCCGTCACGTCGCCGGCGGGCACGGAGGCCTGCCGCGTGCTGAGGGCCACGGTCGTGCCCCGTCCCTCGTCGAGGCTCACGGTGCGCGTCCCGGCCGTCGTGGCGACCCGCACGCCGACGGCGCCGTCGTGCTCGTTGTCGAGCCGGACGGTCTGCACGACGCGCCCGGCGACGCACCGGGTGCCGGCCTCGACGGCGACCGCGCCCGCGAGGGCGTCGCCGTACGCGCGCTGCAGCGCGCGCCACTCAGCGCCGGTCACGGGCAGCACGGTGCCGTGGCGCAGGCGCGAGGGGAAGGAGTACTCCCCCGGCGCGAGCATCGTCCACTCGCCGCTCGCGAGGTCGGTCGTGGTGAACGGCACGTAGCCGCGCCCGCCGTACTCGTCGATGAACAGGTACCAGCGCTCCTCGGTGTTCGACTTGAACACCGTCGCGCCCTCGCCCTGGCTGATCGACCCGGCCCCGATCGCCTCCCGCACGAGCGTGAAGTCGTCGGCGAGCGGCCCGGAGCCGACCTCCTCGAACACGTACTTGCCACCCGGGTTGGTCGAGGACCGGTTCGCCTCGTTCTTCGTGAAGCGGTACACGTCGCCGTCGTGCTCGATCATCGTCGTGTCGATGGTCGAGTAGCCGTAGTCGATGAGGACCTCGGCCTCGCTGAAGTTCCGGAAGTCCCGGGTCGTCGCGTACAGCATCCGGTTGTACGTGCTGCCGGTGTGCTGCGGGTCGTCGTCGGCGTACAGCTTGGACGCCCAGAACACGACGTACTCACCGCGCTCGTCGTCGTAGAAGATCTCCGGGGCCCAGGCGTTGCCGGCGTTCTCCGGCGCGACCTCCGCGACCCAGCTCTCCGACCAGCTGACGAGGTCGGTCGACTCCCACACCACGATGTTGCGGCTGCCGAAGCGCTGCACCTTGTCCCAGCTGCCGGACGACTGGTTCCACATCCGCAGGTCGGTGGCGATCTGGTAGAACTTGTCGCCCTCCGGCGAGCGGATGATGAACGGGTCGCGCAGGCCCATCTCGCCGCTCGTCGACACCATGACGGGGTCCCCGTCGTTGAGGTTCATGTACTCGAGCGGGTCGTTGCCCTCGCTGAGGGCGAAGTAGACCTGCTCGCCGTCCTGCAGCCCCTCGCCGAGGAAGTGCGAGAACAGGTAGCCCTCGAACGCCGCGGGCGCCGGGAGCGGCCGCACGCGGGCGGTGAGGGTGCGCGTCGCCGTCGCCGAGCCGACCTGCACCGTGGCGGTGAGCTCGACGTCGACGCCGTCCTCGCCGGGCGCCGGGCGGGTCACCTCACCGGTCGCGGTGACGACCTCGGGTGCGGCGGACGACCACGTGACGCTCGAGCCGTCCGGGCCCTCCGTCGGCAGGAACAGGTTGCCGCGGACGTCGTCGACGTCGTGGACCACGAGCGCGGCGGCCGCCGCCTCGGCCCGCTGGGCGTCGGAGCCGAGCGGCACCACGGTGACCTCGAAGGTCCGCTGGGCCGTCGCGCCGCGCTGGCGGAGCGTGGCGGTCAGCGTCGCCGTGGCGGGCCCCTCCCCCGCCGCCGGTCGCGTGACGGCCCCCGTGGCCGAGACGACCGCGGCGTCGGAGGTGGCCCACGTGACGGCCGAGCCGCCCGGGGCCGAGGTCGGCAGCACGAGGTCGTCCTGCACGGCGCTCGTGTCACCGAGGTCGAGCGCCTGCGCGTCCGCGTCGACCGCGGGCTGCGCGTTGCCGGAGCTGACCGCCTCGACCTCGGCGGCGGACAGCGCGCGGTCGTAGACGCGGAAGTCGCGGACGCTGCCGCGCAGGTAGGGGTCAGCGGTGTAGGCGGAGCGGCCGATGTAGTTGGCCGTGGTGGTGCCGCCACCGATCGAGCCCGGGGTGATGGTGACCGCGGTGTTGCGGGCGACCTCGACCCCGTCCTCGTACAGCACGCCCGTGGTGCCGGTCTGGGTGTACGTGACGTGCTTCCACACGTCGCGGACGAGGTTCCGGCTCACCTGGGTGTTCTGCTCGGTGGACCAGTTGCCGGAGGCGATGGCCGTCCGCAGCGGGTTGCCCTCAGCGAACAGGTACCCGTTGCCGACGCCGGCCGCGGTCGTGTTGCCGATGCTGTAGATGAAGTACGCGGTGCCCATGCTGGGGTCGATGCGCACGTCGAAGGCGACCGTGATGCTGTCGAGCCCGCGGACCAGGTCGTCGGGCAGGTCGACGTAGTCGTTGCTGCCGTCGAGCACCAGCCCGGTCGGCGAGAGCTGCGCCCCGCCGAGGATCGGCGCGTCGAGGCCGTTGCCGGACGCGTCGGTGGCGGTCGTGCCGCCGTCGCCGGTGAGCGGGTAGTGCACCACCAGGCCCTCGGTCGGGTCCTCGGCGGCCTGGGCGGCGCTCGGCAGCGCCGCGGCCACCCCCAGGCTCACGGTCGCGGCGAGCGCCGCGGCCAGTGCGCGTCGGGTTCTCATGGTCGGTCCTTCCGTCGTCGGGGTCAGCCGCAGGAGCGGGCGTCGTACGTGGTCGTGGTCGTGCGGTCCGCGTCCCCGTCGGTCGCGGTGACCGTCACCTCGCCCGCGGCCACGGACCGCTGGCGGGTGGCGAGCGCGAGCGTCGTGCCGCCGGCGGCGTCGACGGTCGCGCTGCGCTCGCCGTGGGCGGTGGACACCGTGACGTCCACGGGCTCGGCCTCGGTGTTGTCCAGCCGTACGGTGAGCACCACCCGTCCCGCGACGCAGCGGGTGCCGGCGGTCGCGGTGACCTCCGGGCCGTCGGCCGGGAGCTCGATGCGCTGGGGTCCGACGCTGGTGAGCGTCGGCGTGACCGGCTGGATGAGCCCGTCGGGACCGAAGGTGAGCCGGTCGATCGTGGTCTCGCGGTTGGTGCCGTTGCCGCCGGGGATCGCGAAGCGGTGGTAGGCGATGTACCAGTCGTCCGTGCCCGGCACGTTGAGGATCGAGCTGTGCCCGGGCCCCTTGATGCCGAGCGACAGGTCCTTGCTGAGGATGACGCCGCGGTAGGTCCACGGCCCCGCCATGCTCGTGGCCGTGGCGTAGCCGACGCGGTAGTTCTCCGAGCCGGTGTCGTCGATGGCGTACGTCAGGTGGTACAGGCCCTGCCGGTAGTTGAGGAACACGCCCTCGCGGAAGTCGCGCAGGCCCTCGATCCGCCGGTAGGTCCCCGGCACGATCGACACCATGTCGTCGGCGAGCTCGGCGATGACGGGCGAGCCGTTGCCCCACGCCAGGTACCACGTGCCGGTGACGGGGTCGTGGAACGCGGCCGGGTCGATCGCCTGCCCGCTCGTGACGGCCTCGTTGTTGAGGATCATCGCGGTCGGCTGGGCCGTGAACGGCCCCTCGGGGCTGTCCGCGACGGCGACCCCGATCGTCTTGCGGTTGTACGTCGGGTTGTGGCCGGAGAAGTAGAAGTAGTACTTCCCGTCCCGCTCGATGATGGTCGGCGCCCACGCGTTGCCGGTCGCCCACGGCACGTCGCCGTCCGCCCCGTCGAGGGTGAGGAAGGGCTCCTCCGAGCGGGTCCAGTCGACGAGGTCCTTCGACGACCAGACGTAGAACTCCTGACCACCCCAGCCGGGGTAGCCGTCCGACGTCGCGTAGATGTAGTACGTGTCGCCGAAGGCGGCGATGTTGGGGTCCGCGTACAGGCCCGGCAGCACCGGGCTGCGCATCTCCAGCGCCGACATCGTCCACGCGGCCGTCGCGCCGTCGCCGGAGGTGAGGGTGTACGTGGCCGGCTCGGTGAGGTCGACGACCGTGCCGGAGGCCGGCGAGACCGTCACCCCCTCCGCGGCGGTGAACGTGGGGGCCAGCGTCGTGAGGTCCGTGCCCGGCACGACGGGGAACGTCACCGTGCGCTCCGCACCGGAGACGATCGGGTCGACCTTGAGCACGCCGGGGTCGGCGAGGCCGACGTCGACGAGCTGGTCGTCGCCGAGCAGCTCCGCCTGCGTGAGCGCCCGGTCGTGGACCCGGATGTCGTCGAAGGAGCCCTGGAAGTAGCGGTCCGGACCGTAGAAGGACCGGCCGAGCCAGCCGAGCAGGTCCTCGCCGAGGTCGTCGACGCCCGCGGACAGCTCGTCGTTGCGCCCGAGCAGGACGCCGTCGACGTAGACGGCCATGCTGCGGCCGTCCACGACGACGTCGAAGCGGTGCCACTCCCCCGCCGCCACCGTCCCGGTGACCGCCGACTCGCTCTGCCACGAGGCCTGGGTGATGGCGCTGCGCACCTCTCCGCCGCGCACGCGGAGGAAGTAGTAGTCGGTGGTGTCGCGGCCGAGGGCGAAGGTGAAGAAGTTGCCGCTCGTCAGCTCCGAGCGCACGTCCATCGAGACCGTGAGCTCGGACCGGCCGTCGAAGAAGCCGGTCGGGAAGGCCGCGTAGCCGCCCGCGCTGCCGTCCAGGCGCAGCACCTGGCCGCGCTCGGCGTCGTCGACGACCGCCGCGGAGCCGAAGGCGGTGAGGTCGGCGTCGCCGACGGAGTCCGCCAGCGTGCCGTCGTCGAAGGTGTACTCCGCGACCGGGCCCGCCGTCGGGTCCGTCGGGTCCGTCGGGTCCGTCGGGTCCGTCGGGTCCGTCGGGTCCGTCGGGTCCGTCGGGTCCGTCGGGTCCGTCGGGTCCGTCGGGTCGGTGGGCTCGTCACCGTAGGCGGCGAGCAGCCGCTCCTCCTCCGCGGCGGACAGCTGGATGACGGAGCCGTGCCGGAACCGCTGGGAGAACGAGTACTGGTCGGGCCCGCTGCCGACGCCGAGCTCGGTGAACTGCAGGCTCACGAGGCTGTCGGTGACGTGGCCGTAGTAGCCGCCGTCGTCCCCGAACAGCGCCCAGCGCCCGTCGGGCAGCTCGAAGACGGTCAGCCCCTCCATGCGCTCGCGCAGCCCGTGCGCGCCGGCCTCGCCCGCGGCCACGACCGTGGTCCACGGTCCGTCGAGGCTCGGAGCGGTGTCGATGACGGTGCGCCAGTCGGAGGTGGAGAAGCGGTAGTAGACGCCGTCCTCGACCGCGATGCTCGAGTCGATGATGTTGGGCCCGCCCGCACCGTCGCCCTGCTCGTTGAGCGAGGCCCAGACGCGCGGCTCGGAGAAGGTGACGAAGTCGCGGGTCGTCGTGACGTAGACCCGGAGCGCCCAGTCCTCGGTCCCGTTGTCGCGGCGGTCGCGCGCCGACCAGTAGACGTAGTACTGACCGGACTCCTCGTCCCACACCGCCTCGGGCGCCCACACGTTGCCGGCGTCGGGGAAGCCGGCGAAGACGATGCGCTGGTCGCTCCACGTGACGAGGTCCTCGGACTGCCACACGACGAGGTCCTGGCTCGCGTTCAGCTGGTCCCAGCCGGACCCGCCGGGTCCCCCGCCCTCGGCGTGCAGGTCCGTGCCGATGATCCAGTAGCGGTCGCCGTCCGGGGAGCGCACGAGGTGCGGGTCGCGGACGCCGAGGTCGCCGGCGAGGTTGGCGAGGACCGGCCGGTTGTCGTTGAGCTTCTCCCAGTGCAGGCCGTCGTCGCTGTGGCCGAGGAAGATCTTCTCGTAGCCGCCCTCGGTGGCGAAGTGGGTCCACAGGTAGCCGGCCGTGTAGTCCGTGTCGAGGTCGGCGGGTGCGGCGGTGACGGTCACCTCGATCGTCCGGGTGGCCTCGGTGCCCGGCACGCGGGCGGTGAGGGTGACAGGCGTGTCCTGCTCCCCGCGGGTGACGGCACCGGCCGCCACGCCGTCGACCGCCTCGGTCGTGACGACGCCCTCCGGCGTCGCGCTCCACTCGATCGGGCTGCCGTTGACCTCGCCCGTGGTGGGCAGCGTGATGTTGCCCCGCACGTCGTCGGCGTCCGGCACCGACAGCGCGTCGAGGTCCTCGGCCGCGAGCTGCTCCGCACCGGCGGCCGGGACGACGGTCACGACGAACTCACGCGTACCCGTCGCGCCTCCCCGGGTCAGCGTCGCGGTGAGGGTCACCTCGGCGGCGGGCTCGCCCGCCGCGGGACGCGTCACGGTGCCGTCGGGGGCGACGACGTCGGCGGCGCTGGAGGACCACTGCACGCTCGACCCGTTCGCGGCGGTGGTGGGCAGGCGGAGGTCGTCGGTCACGGCGCCGAGGTCGCCCAGGTCGAGGGACGCGAGGTCGCGCTCGAGCGCGACCTCGGCCGAGGGGGGCAGCGCCGCGACCTCGGCCGCGGACAGGGCCCGGTCGTACAGCCGGACCTCGCGCAGGCTGCCGGCGAGGTAGCGGTCGGCGGTGTAGACGGACCGCCCGAGGTAGTTGGCCGTCGTGGCCCCGCCCCCGATGCTGCCCGGCGTGAGGGTCACGGACGTGCTGCTCGCGACCTGCTCACCGTCCAGGTACAGCCGCGCGGTGTCGCTGGCGTCGTCGAGGATGTAGGTGAGCGTCCGCCACGCGTCGCGCGTGAGGTCCGCTCCGCTGTTCACGGTCTGCTCCGTCGTCCAGTTGCCGGAGGCGATGGAGGCCCGGTACGGCGTGCCGGAGGTGAACAGGTAGCCGTCGCCCACGCCGGAGGTGGTGTTGCCGAAGCCGTACACGAAGTACGGCGAGGCCTGGCCGGCGCGGATGAGCACCTCGGCGCTCACGGTCACCGAGCCCAGGCCCGCGAGCAGGTCGTCGGGCAGGTCGACGTGGTCGTCGACGCCGTCGAGCCGGACGCCCTCGCCCCCGGTCAGGGTGGGGCCGCCGACGTACGTGCCGTCCCGGCCGGAGCCGGACACGTCGGCCGCGACGGTGCCGCCGGTCTCGGTGAGCGGCCAGTGCGCGACGAGGCCGTCGTCGGTCGTGGCCCCCGCGGCAGGGCCGGTGGCGACGGCCGCGCCGGACAGTCCGAGGACGGCGGCGGTGACGCCGGCGAGCACGCGGCGGGAGGGGGTCCTGGGCACAGCGGGTCCTACTTCCTCGTGGGACGGGTGGCGCGGCGAGACACGGGTCGGGGTGCGAGGGGTGGGGCGGGCGGGCCGCGGGGCCGGTCGGGACCGGCCCCGCGGCTCCTACCTCAGCCGCAGCTGCGGGCGCCGTACGCCGCGGTCGTGACCGTCTCGGCCCCGCCCGCGGCCGCGGTGACGGTCACCTCGCCGGCGGGCGCCTGGGCGAGCCGGGTGGAGAAGGCGACGCTCGAGCCGCCGTCGGCCGCGAGCGACACCGAGCGGCTGCCCCAGTCGGAGCGGACGACGACCTGCACGGCACCGTCGGAGTCGTTGCCGAGGCGGACGGTCTGCACGACCCGGCCCGCGACGCAGCGGGTGTCCGCCGTCACCGACACCTGCGGTCCCGCGGCCCCGACGACCGTGACGGTCGTCGTGACAGGGCGCCGCGAGTCGTCCTGCGCGGTCCCCCGCACGGTGAACGTGCCCGGTGCCGCGTAGTCGGCGGGGTCGACGTCGTCCCACACGACCGTCGCGGTGCGGGTGGACCCGGCCGCGGTCGTGAGGGTGGCCGTCGTCGGCAGGACCGGTGCGGTCCCCGCCTCGGTGCTGACCTGCTCGACGGCGGCGTCGGTGACGGCGATCTCAGGGGCGTAGGCCCGCAGGATGCGCTCGTACTCCTCCCGCGTCACGGGGATGACCGTGCCGTGGCGCGGCTCGCCGCCGTCGGCGTTCTGCGGCAGGTTCTCGCGCAGCTTGCTCCCCAGCGGCGTCCACGACCGGGAGTCGAGGTCGTCGGTGCCGAACGGGATGTAGTGGTTCGGGCCGCCGTGGTAGTCCGGCTGGTCGATGAAGAGGAACCAGTCGAGCCCGTTCACGTCGCCCTCGTTGGCGCGGAAGATGTTGGCCCCCTCACCGCTGGAGAACGTCCCGCCGGGCTCGCCGTTGGGCAGTCCGGAGGCGACGCGCTCCTGCACGAGGGTCCACTCGTCCGCCGGTCCGGTGGTGCCGGGAAGGGTGCCCTCCACGGTGTCGAGCAGGTCCGTCGACCTCTCGTGACGGATCGTCATCGACGCCTCGTCCTTGGTGAAGCGGTGGTAGACGCCGTCCTCGAGGGCCACCGTGGAGTCGATCATGCCCCGGCCGGCGCCGCGGCGGACGTCGATCCACTCCGTCGGCTCCGAGAAGGTCCGGAAGTCGTCGGTGAGCGCGTACATCATGCGGTTGTAGGTGACGGCGGTCCGCGCGCTCGCGTCGGTCGTGTCGTAGAGGTTGGACGCCCAGAACACGACGAAGGTGTCGAGCTCCTCGCTCCAGAACGCCTCGGGCGCCCACGTGTTGCCGGCGTAGTCCGACGACACCTTGACGTGGCGCTGCTCGGACCAGTTCACGAGGTCGTCGGACTCCCAGACCTCGATGTAGCGAGAGCCGCGCAGCTGCGCGGTGGCGAAGCCGCCCGGCAGGCCCGCGACCTTGAGGTCGGTGGCGATCATGTAGAACGTGTCGCCCTCGGGCGAGCGGATGATGAACGGGTCGCGCAGTCCCTCGGTCCCGAGGTCGGAGGAGAAGACCGGCTGACCGTCGTTGAGGGTGTTCCAGTCCAGCGCGTCGTTGCCCTTCGACGCCGCCAGGCTGACGCGCTCGGCGCCGTCGCCCTCGCCGGTGAAGAAGGCCCAGAAGTACGCCTCGGTGTCGTCGGTGCCCGCCGGCAGCGCCGGGAGCGTGAGGCGCCACTCGCGGGTCCGGGTGGCCGAGCCGGAGCGGACGGTCGCCACGAGGACGGCCTCGGCCGCCTCCTCGTCGGGGGCGGGGCGCTCGACCACGACGGTGCGCGAGGTGTCGGTGACCCCGTCGCGCAGCGACACGCGGTCGGCGCCCTCGCCCACCGACCACTCGACCGTGGAGCCGTTGGCGCCGGTCGTCGGCACGGCGAAGTTGCCGCGGACGTCGCCCGGCTCGTCGACCTCCAGCGCGGCGGCGTCGAGGTCGGCGCGCACGTCGTCCGACAGCTCCTGCGGCACGACCACGGTGTACGTCGCGGTCCGCGAGGCGTCGCCGACGGTGAAGGTGGCCGTGAGCGTGACGGTGGCGTCGCCGGAGCCGGCGGCGGGTCGCGTGACGGTGGCCTCGCCACCGGACACGGCGATCGCCGGGTCGTCGGAGACCCAGGCGACCTGGGTCCCGTAGCTCGTGGTCGGCAGGGTGAAGGACGCGGTCGCGCCGGCCGGCACGTCCGTCCCGGCCACGGCGCGCTCCAGCGCCTGCTCGCCGAACAGCGCCTGCACCTCGGCGGCGGCGAGGGCCTCGCCGTACACGGCGAAGTCGTCGACGTCGCCTGCCCAGCCCGGGTCGTTGTAGGTGGAGCGGCCGAGGTAGGCGACGAGCTGGGTGCCGAAGTCGGCCACGTCGCGCGCGATGGCGGTGTCGGAGACCTGCTGGCCGTCGACGTAGACCCGCAGGCGGCCGGCGGCGCCGTCGACGACCGTCGTGTACAGCGCGGCACCGCTCGGGGTGCGCACGCCCGCGGTGGGGGTCGCGGTCGACCCCGGCCCGACCTCCGTGGTCCACGGGGAGCCGGCGCTCACGCTGTTCGTCACGACGGACTTCACGTAGCCGCTCGGGTTGGCGGGGTTGAGCAGCCAGTAGCCGGAGGAGAAGGACGCGCCGGCGGCCACGGGCGCCCCGACGAAGGCCGCGGCGACGTTGCCGGGCGCGGAGCGCGGGGACAGCCACGTCGAGAACGTGAGGCTCTCCTGCCCGACGAGGCCCGCGGTCGGGACCTCGACGTAGCCGGCGGACGCGGCCCCGCCGCCCGGCAGGCTGAGGACGCCGTCGGCGGCCTGCGCGCCGGACTGGCGGACGGTGGCGTCGTAGCCGTTGCCGCTGACGTCCGGCACCGTCGTGCCGGCGGCGGCCGACGTGAGCCCGTCGAAGGTGTAGTGCAGGAGGGGGGCCGGTCCGTCGTCGACGGTGGTCGACGCGCTGGCGACGGGCACCGACACCGCGGCGAGCGCGAGGGCGCCCGCGGCGGCGAGCGCGCAGGCGCGACGGCGGAGCGGGGGGGACGAGGGGGACGGCATACGACGGGCCTCTATTCCTGTGAGGAGCCCGTGGCACGAGGGGCGGGCTCCGTTGCACGACCGGTCGCGGCCTCACGTCGGCGTGGGCCACGCGTTGTTAGCGGGAACAACACAGTCAGCCTATAGCCGTGACGGGCTGTGTCAAGAAGCATCCGGCGCGGCGTCGCGCCGGCCCTGCTCCCGCGCCGCCTCGAGCATGCTGTCGAGCCGGCGGCGCGAACGGCGCCGGCCGGCCAGGAGGCTGACGAGGACCAGCACGACACCCGCCAGCAGCAGCAGCTGCGGCCACGGGACGGCCCACAGCACGGTGCTCGCGGCCACCGTGCCGACGGGTGGGCTCGCGCCGTCCATGGTGGCGGCCTCGGGGTCGACCACGACCTCCAGCGGCACGTACAGCAGCGGCCACACGCCACGCACCTCGACCTGCAGGCGACGCTCGTCGCCGGGCAGGAGCTCCTGCCGCGTCTCACCGGCCGGCGGGAAGGCACCGCGACCGCCCGCACCGCTGGCCGCGCCCTGCACGAGCAGCCGGGTGTTGCCGTCGTTGACGACGTCGAAGGCCACGACCGCGGCACCCGGCCGGAAGGGGTTCCACGAGGTGTCGTAGGCGGCAGCCACCACGTCGACGGACGCCGCGGGCGCGATCTCGCCGGTCACCCGGGTGAGCACCCGGAAGCCGACGCGGCTCTCGACGCCGACGCTCGCGCCGTCGTCGGCGGTCTGCGTGCTCAGCACCGACGCGGTGATGCCCGCGGCGTGGTCGCCGGGCTCCGCCCGCTCGGGCACCGTGACGGTGAAGGGGACGACCTCGGTGCCCCCGGCCTCGACCGTGACCTCGCCGGGCAGGTCCACCCACGTCCCCGCGGCGACGGACTCCTGCCCCGACGCGAGGACGTCGAAGCGGCCGTTGCGGGTGTAGAAGCCGTCGGCCGCGGCCAGCCGGAAGGTGATCTCCCGGTCGCTGAGGTTCTCCACCTCGAACCGGTCCTCGGCCCGCTCCCCCGGGTCGAGCGTGAGCTCGACGGACGTGCGCTCGTCCCGTCCGTCGGCGTCCGCCGGCCCGACCGACCAGCGGAGCTCGTCGGCCGGCGCCTGAGGCGGGGCGGCCTCGGACCCTGCGGCCGGGGCGTCCGGCGCGGGCGCCGTGGCGCGCGCCGGCAGCGCCCCGAGGACGGCGGCGAGCGCCACGACGGCGACGACGACCAGGCGCGCGCTCGCGCGCGGGCGGCGGACGGACATGCCCGACACCGTAGGCAGGGACGCCGGGACGCCGTCGGGCGGGACCGCGGCGTGCGCCGCGGTCCCGGCCGACGGGGTCGAGCGGTCCTGGGGACGGCTCAGTACGAGTCCTCCCACAGCGTGAGGGTGAGGGTCGCGGAGTAGTCGCCCGCGGGGACGTCCTCGGGGGTCTTGAGGAAGAGGTCCGCGTTGGCCTGCCACGTGCCCGTCGCCGCCGCCTCGGTCGAGTCGAGCGCGAGCGCGAGGAGCTCCTCGCCGACGAGGCCGACCGCGTCGGGGCCCTCGTCGAGGATGGTGAGCACCTGGTCGCCGGCGGCGACCTCTCCGTCGTTGTCGGTGAGGACCTCCGGGGTCCAGCCGAGGTGGCCGGCCGGCAGGGTGGCGTCACCCTCTGCGGCGGTGAAGTCGGACGACTGGCCGGTGACGTACCAGTAGGCGCTCTCGGGGGCCACGTCCCGGTCGTCGGTGACGGTCACGGTCGGCAGCGTGCCGTCGAAGCGGCGGATGCCCTCCTCGTCGGTGTCGACCTCGGCGAGCTCCGTGCTGCTCGAGGCGACGCTCATGGTGAGGGCGCCCGCGGGCTCCAGGCCGTCGATGGTGACGCCGATCTCGACGTTCTCGGCCTCGCCGTCGACGGGGTCGGCGAACGCGGCGCCGGCCACACCGGTGAGGAGGACGGCGCCGGTGACGCCCGCGACGGTGCGGGCGAGCAGGCCTCGTGTGCTCATGTCTGTGTACTCCACTTCCCGGCCGTCGTCGGCCGGTCGTCGTGCGGGCACCCGGTACCTCCGGGCGCCACGTCGAGCGGTGACGTCAGGCGCGACAGCCGTCCGCGGTCGCGGCAGCTGGTACGCGGTAGCGCTCACCTGGCCACGACACGGGCACCTGTCCTCCACCTCTCTGTGGATCCGTCGTCGGATCGACGCGCTCACCAGGCAGGTTAGCCACACCCTGTTAGCGAGAACAAGCCCCTGCGCGGAAACGGCTCGACCCGTCCGGGCGCACGGGGTCACCCGTCGTGGCCGACGCCCCGCTCAGGCGGGCGCGGCCGTGGACGCCCGCACGACGAGGTCCGGCCCGATGACCTCGTGCTGCGCGACGTCGGCGTCCTCGATCGCGGCGATCACGCGGCGCAGCGCGAGCGCACCGAGCGCCGCGAAGTCCTGCCGCACCGTGGTGAGGGGCGGCAGGAAGTGCCCGGAGTCGGGCAGGTCGTCGAACCCGACGACGCTGACGTCCTCGGGCACCCGCACCCCGCGCTCGACGAGGCCGTGCACGACGCCGAGCGCCATCTGGTCGTTGCTGGCGAAGACCGCGGTGGCGCCGTCCAGCTCGCCGCCGACCGCGACCTCGTACCCGCGGTCGGAGGTCCAGTCCCCCGCGACGGGGTCGGGCGGCGCGACCCCGGCGTCGGTGAGGGCCTCCTGCCAGCCCTGCACGCGGCCGCGGGCGTCGTACCAGTCCTGCGGCCCGGCGAGGTGGTGCACGGTGCGGTGCCCGAGCGAGAGCAGGTGGTCGACGGCCAGGCGCGCACCGAGCCGCTGGTCGACGGCGAGCGTGTGCATGCCGGGCTCGGGCTCGGCCTTGATGAGCAGCGTCGGCAGCCCCGTGCTGCGGCGGCGGAGCAGGTCCAGGGACGACTCCCGCGGCGCGATGACGCACAGCGCCTCGCAGCCCTGCGTGACGAGCTCCACGACACCCGTGTCGACCTTCGACGTGTCGTCGTCGATCGAGAACGAGCTCACGGAGTACCCGACGTCGCGGGCGGCGCTCTCCAGCGCCCGCAGCGTGCTGTTCGGCCCGTGCTGCACCGGGCTGTCGACGAGCACGCCGATCCGCATGGCGCGCCTCGTCGCGAGCGCGCGCGCGATGGAGTTGCGCGTGTAGTTGGTCTCCTCGATGGCCTTGAGGACCCGCTCGCGCGTGGACTCGCGGATGTTGCTGTGCCCGTTGAGCACGCGGGACACCGTCATGTGGGAGACGCCGGCCGCCTTCGCGACGTCGTAGATGCTCGGGCGCTGCCAGCCGGACCGCGTCACCTGCTCCGGCACCGGCCTCACCTCGCTCCACCCCGGCTGCTCGTCGTCGACGCGCGTCGACGTCAGCAGCATATGGCCACGCGCACGCCCGCCCGTGGGAACGCGTCCACGAACGCCCGTCCGGGTGCCTCGTCGCGGTCGTCAGACCGGCCAGACCGGGTGGCGGCGCTCGGAGAACTCCCGGTGGGTGCGGGCGGCGTACGCGAGGCGCCGCACGAGGTCGGCGCGGAGGTCCTCCGGCTGCACGACCGCGTCGACGACGAGGTCGCTCGCGAGCCGGCGGAGGTCGACGTCCTCGAGGTACTCCTCGCGGCGCGCGCGCACGAACGCGTCGCGCTCGGCCGGGTCCTCGATCGCCGCGATCCGGTTGGCGTACACGGCGTTGACCGCCGCCTCCGGACCCATGACGGCGATCGCGGCCGTCGGCAGCGCGACGCACGCGTGCGGGGCGAAGCCGGGCCCCGCCATGGCGTACAGCCCGGCGCCGTAGGCCTTGCGGAGCACGACGCTCACCTGCGGCACGGTCGCCTCGCTGACGGCCGCGACCATCTTCGCGCCGTGGCGGATGATGCCCGCCCGCTCGACCTCGCTGCCGATCATGAAACCGGGGACGTCGGCGAGGTAGACGAGGGGGATGCCGAACGCGTCGCACAGCGTGACGAACCGGGCGGCCTTGTCGGCGGAGTCGACGAAGAGCACCCCGCCCTTGACCGCGGAGTTGTTGGCCACGACGCCGACGGTGCGGCCCTCGAGGCGCGCGAGCCCGACGACGAGCTCGGGGGCGAACAGCGGCTTGATCTCGAAGAAGGAGTCCTCGTCGACGAGCCCGTCGATGACGACGTGCACGTCGAACGGCTCGGACTCGCGGGCGGGCACGTCGCCGGTGACGAGCGGGCGCAGCGGCGGCTCGGGGGTGTACGTGGGCGGCTCGTCGCGCCACGTGGCCGGCAGGTACGACAGGTACAGCCGCGCCTGCTCGATCGCGTCGGCGTCGTCGGCGGCGAGCAGGTCGCCGCAGCCGGAGACGGTGCAGTGCATGCGCGCGCCGCCCATCTCCTCCAGCGACACCCGCTCCCCCACGACCATCTCCGCCATGCGGGGGCTGCCGAGGTACATGGACGCGTTCCCCTCGACCATGATCACCAGGTCGCAGAACGAGGGCACGTAGGCCCCGCCCGCCGCCGAGGGCCCGAACAGGCAGCAGACCTGCGGCACCTTGCCGGACAGCGCGACCTGGTTGTGGAAGATGCGCCCGGCACCGCGCCGGCCGGGGAACAGCTCGACCTGGTCGGTGATGCGCGCCCCGGCGGAGTCGACGAGCCACACGATCGCCAGCTGCTCGCGCAGCGCCACCTCGGTGGCCCGGACCATCTTCTCGACCGTCCGGGCGCCCCACGAGCCCGCCTTGACCGTGGGGTCGTTGGCGACCACGACGACCGGGCGCCCGTCGACGGTCCCGCGGCCCGTCACCACCCCGTCGGCGGGCAGGCCCTCGGCGGCGCCGTTCGCGAGCCGCCCGTCCTCCACGAAGGAGCCGTCGTCGCACAGCAGGCCGACGCGCTCGCGCACGGCGAGCTTGCCGGCCGCGTCCAGCCGGGCCCGTCCCCGCTCGTCGGGGGCGGCCGTGCGCCGCTCGGCCTCGGCGAGCCACTCGCCGAAGGCCGGGCGCGCGGTGCCGGTCCCCCCGGTGGTGCCCGTCATGCCACGGGCAGGCCGAGGCCGCGCGCGAGGACGAGCTTCTGCACCTCGCTCGTCCCCTCGCCGATCTCGAGGATCTTCGCGTCGCGGTAGAAGCGGGCGACCGGGTACTCCTCCATGAACCCCGCACCGCCGAACACCTGCGTGGCCACGCGCGCGGCGTCCATGGCGACGGTCGAGGTGAAGAGCTTCGCCTTGGACGCGGCCTCCTTGACCTGCGCGCGGGTCGCCCTCCCCTCCGCCTGCCGGTCCTTGAGCCACGCCGCCTTGTAGGTGAGGAGGTGCCCGGCCTCGACGTCGGTGGCGAGGTCGGCGAGCGGGAAGGCGACGCCCTGGTTGCGACCGATCGGCGCGCCGAAGGCGACGCGGGTCCTCGCGTACTCCGTCGCGAGGTCGAGGCACGCGCGGGCGGAGCCCAGCGCGAGCGCCGAGATCGCGATGCGTCCGTCGTCGAGGGTCGCGAGGAACTGGCGGAAGCCGTCGCCTCGGGCCCCGAGCAGGTGGTCCTCGGGCACACGGGCACCCTTGAACGCCAGCCCGTGGGTGTCGGAGGAGTTCCAGCCGAGCTTGCGGTAGGCCTGCTCGACGACGAAGCCGTCCGTACCCGCCGGCACCATGATCGCGGAGATCTCGGGGCCGCCGTCCTCGCGCGTGCCCGTGCGGGCGGTGACGGTGACGACGCTCGTCAGCTCGGTGCCGGAGTTCGTGATGTAGCTCTTCGCGCCGTCCAGGACCCACTCGCCGTCGACGAGCTCGGCGCGGGTGCGGGTCGCCCCGGCGTCGGAGCCGGCCTCGGGCTCGGTGAGCCCGAACGCCGCGAGCGCGCGGCCCTCCACGAGGTCGGGCAGCCAGCGCTGCTTCTGCTCGTCGGTGCCGAAGGTGAGGATCGGGTTGATGCCGAGCCCGACGCCCGCCGACAGCGTGATGCCGGCGGACTGGTCGACGTAGCCCAGCTCCTCGATCGCCACGCACAGGCTCGTGAAGTCGCCGCCCGCGCCGCCGTGCTCCTCGGGCACGACGAGGCCGAACAGGCCCAGCTCGCCCATCATCGGCACGAGGTGGGCGGGGAAGTGGTGCGTCTCGTCCCACTTCGCGATGTGCGGCGCGATCTCGGCCGCGGCGAAGTCCCGGACGACTGCGCGGAGGTCCTCGTGGTGCTCCGCCAGTGCGAACGTCATCGGTCGCTCCCTCTGGGCGGCCGAGGGGTGGTGGCCGCTCCGCGGCGAGCCTAGCCCGGGTGCCCTCGCGGACGGTCCTCGCTCGCCCGGGGCGGCGGGGCTCGTTAGCGTCGACCCATGAGCACCGCCCTGTTCCTCATGAGCACGGAGGCGGACAGCGGCAAGTCCGCGCTCGCGCTCGCGCTGTTCGACGCCATGGCCCGCCGCGTCGCGAGGCCGGCCGTGTTCCGCCCGGTGACGCGGGAGGGCGGCGGTGACTTCCTCGTCGACCTGCTGCTGAGCCGGCTGCCCGAGGGCGCCCGCCCGGAGCCGCAGGCGTGCGTCGGGGTCACCTACGACGAGCACCACGCCGACCCGACCGCGACCCGGCCCCGCATCGTCGAGCGGTACCGGGCCCTGGCCCGCGACGCGGACGCGGTGCTCGTGGTCGGCAGCGACTTCACCGACGTGGGGGCGGCGAGCGAGCTCGCGACCAACATCGACCTCGCGCAGGACCTCTCGGCGCCGGTCGTGGCCGTCGTCACCGGCCGGGACCGCGACGGCTTCCGCAGCACGGCGGACGTGCGGGCGGCCGCGGAGCACGCGCTCGCCCAGCTCACGGCCCGCCACGTGCCGGTGGTCGGGGTGGTGGCGAACCGCTGCCGCCCCGACGACCTCGGCGCCGTCCGCCGCGACGTCGAGGGGCTGCTGGACGAGCAGGGCCTCGACGTGCGGGCCGCGGTCGTCCCCGAGCTGCCGCTGCTGGCCGCGCCGACGCTGCGGCAGATCGCCGACACGGTCGGCGCGCGCCTGGTGAGCGGCGACGACGCCGACCTCGACCGGGCCGCGGTCGACGTCATGGTCGCGGCCATGACGCTGCCGCACATGCTCGAGCACCTCGTCGACGCGGCCGTCGTCATCGTCCCGGGCGACCGGTCCGACGTCCTCGTCGGCACGCTCGCCGCCGCGCACGCCGACACCTTCCCCACCCCGGCGGGCCTCGTGCTGACCGGCGGGTTCGAGCCCGACCCCACGACCGCCCGTCTGCTCGAGGGGTTCTCGCCCTCGCCGCCCGTCGTCGTCGCCGACGGCACGACCTTCGCGGTCGCGACCGCCGCCGCGGGGCTGCGCGGCCGGATGCGGGCGCACTCCCACCGCAAGATCGACGCGGCGCTCCGGCTCGCGGACGAGCACGTGCCGGCCGAGGCGTGGCTGGACGCGCTCGCGCTCGCCCCGACCGACACCGTCACCCCCGTCATGTTCACCCACGACCTCTTCGAGCGGGCGAGGGCCGACCGGCGCCGCATCGTGCTGCCGGAGGGCACCGAGCCGCGCGTGCTGCGTGCGGCCGAGCGCGTGCTGCGCCGCGGCGTCGCCGACGTCGTCCTGCTCGGCGCGCCGGACGAGGTCGCCGCCGCGGCGGCCGCCGCGGGCGCGGACGTGCAGGGCGCCACCGTCGTCGACCCGGTCACCGACCCGCGGCGCGAGGAGTACGCCGAGACCTACGCCCGGCTGCGGGCCCACCGCGGCGTCACGCCCGAGCAGGCCCACGACACCGTCTCCGACGTGTCGTACTTCGGCACCCTCATGGTCCACGCGGGCGAGGCGGACGGCATGGTGTCGGGCGCCGTCCACACGACCGCCCACACCATCCGGCCCGCCTTCGAGGTCATCCGGACGCGTGACGGCGTCTCCGTGGTCTCGAGCGTGTTCTTCATGCTGCTGCCGGACCGGGTGCTCGTCTACGGCGACTGCGCGGTCGTGCCGAGCCCGACCGCAGAGCAGCTCGCCGACATCGCGGTGTCCTCCGCGGCCACCGCGGCCGCCTTCGGCGTCGAGCCGCGGGTCGCCATGCTGTCGTACTCCACCGGCACCTCCGGCAGCGGCGCCGACGTCGACCGGGTGCGCACCGCGACGGAGCTGGTCCGGGAGCGGCGGCCGGACCTGCTCGTCGAGGGCCCGCTGCAGTACGACGCCGCCGTGGACCCGTCGGTGGCCCGCACGAAGCTGCCGGACTCCTCCGTCGCCGGGCAGGCGACGGTGCTCGTGTTCCCCGACCTCAACACCGGCAACAACACGTACAAGGCCGTGCAGCGCTCGGCGGGTGCCACGGCGGTCGGTCCCGTGCTGCAGGGGCTCAACGCGCCCGTCAACGACCTGTCGCGCGGCGCGACCGTCGACGACATCGCGACGACGGTCGCGGTGACGGCGGTGCAGGCGCAGGAGGCCGACCGGGAGCGCCGGGACGCCGAGGGCGGCCGCACCGACGGCGGGAGGGACGGCTCGTGAGCGTCCTCGTGGTCAACGCCGGCTCCTCCTCGCTCAAGTACGCCGTGCTCGAGCCGTCCGGCGACCCCGCCGCGGCCGCCCGGCGCCTCGGCGGCGGGACCGTCGAGCGCATCGGCTCCGACGGCGCGCGGCTGCGCCACGACGGCCCGGGCGGGCGAGCGGTCGACGACGAGGCGGTCGACGCGCCCGACCACGCCGCGGCGCTGCGGGCGGCTGCCGACGCGCTCGCGGCGCACGGGCCCTCCCTCGACGACGTCACGGCCGTCGGCCACCGGGTGGTCCACGGCGGCGAGGACTTCTCCGGCCCGGTCGTCGTCGACGACCGGGTGCTGGCCCGCATCGCGGAGCTCGCGGTGCTCGCCCCGCTGCACAACCCCGTCAACGCGGCCGGCATCCGGGCGGCGCGGGAGCGCTTCGGCGACGTGCCCCACGTCGCGGTCTTCGACACCGCCTTCCACGCCGACCTGCCCGAGGTCGCCCGCACCTACGCCGTGCCGCGGGAGTGGCGCGAGGAGCACGGGGTGCGCCGCTACGGGTTCCACGGCACCTCGCACGCCTACGTGTCGCGCGCGGCCACGGCCTGGCTGCAGCGCGAACGCGGGACGGACCCGGGCGCGGCGCGCGTCGTCGTGCTCCACCTCGGCAACGGCGCGAGCGCGTGCGCGGTGCGCGGCGGGCGCAGCGTCGACACCTCGATGGGGCTCACGCCGCTGGCGGGGCTCGTCATGGGCTCGCGCAGCGGCGACGTCGACCCCGCGCTCGCCGGCCACCTGCGCCGCGTCGCCGGGCTCGACGCGGAGGCCGTCGAGGAGGCCCTCAACGGCGCCTCGGGGCTGAGGGGGCTGTGCGGCGACGGCGACGTGCGCGACGTCACCCGCCGCGCCGAGGCGGGCGAGCAGGACGCGGCCCTCGCCCTCGCGGTGTACGCCTACCGCGTCCGCGCCTACGTCGGCGCGTACGCGGTCGCGCTCGAGGGCCTCGACGCGCTCGCGTTCACCGCGGGCGTCGGGGAGAACTCCGCCCGCGTGCGGGCCGACGTCTGCGACGGCCTGGCGGTGCTCGGTGTCCAGGTCGACCCCGCACGCAACGCCGACGTCGCCGCGGGCCCGGGCGACGTCGTCCCCGTGCACCCCGGCGCCGCGGCCGGTCCGGCCGTCCTGGTCGTGCCGACGGACGAGGAGGGCGAGATCGCGCGGCAGGCGGTCGACCTGCTCACGGCCGGAGGAGATTGACCCGGCATACGCTTTCCAATTTGGAAACCATGTGTCAGGCTGTCGTCATGACGGACGACGAGACGATGGACGCCGGGACCGCCCGGGCCGCCCTGCTCCAGGCCGACGAGGCCACCTCCCGCACCACGCGCCTCGCGCGGTGGTGGGTGCTCTACCAGGCCGTCTTCGGGGTCGCCTTCGGCGCCCTCACCGTGCTGCTGGGGGCCGCCGAGGGACCCGGCGACATCGTCGCGCCGATGGTCGCCTTCGGCGTGCTGGTGGTCGCGATGGCGTGGCTGGCGGTCCGCCGCCCCGTCCAGGGCGGCTTCTCCCGCCGGGTGTTCCGCAACGGCTGGGTCGGCACGGGAGTGACGTACGGCGTCTCGCTGTGGGTGGGCATGTACTACGAGTGGCCGCTGTGGGGCTGGGCGCTGGCGGCGGTGGTGGTCGCGGCCCCGCTGCTCGTCTCCGCCGCCCTCACCGCCCGGGCGCTGCGGTGAGCGGCGGCGCGAGCAGCCCCCCCGGCACGGCGACGGCCGGACCGTCCGGCGGCCACCCCCGCCACGACCTCGACCCGCTGCTGCTGCACGGCGTGCGGTTCTCGGTCCTCGCCGTCGTCGTCTCGGCGGACAAGGTCGCCTTCGCCCACGTGCGGGACACCGTCGAGGTGAGCGACTCCGTGCTCAGCCGTCAGCTGACCGCGCTGGAGGAGGCCGGCTACCTCGAGGTCAGCAAGGTCGCCGAGGGTCGGCGGGCGCGGACGTGGCTCGCGCCCACCGCGCAGGGGCGGACCGCCTTCGCGCAGCACCGGCGCGCCCTCGAGCGGATCGCCACCGCCTGAGGGCGACCCGGCCCTGGGGGGCCGCGGTCCACCCTCACGCGCGGCCCCAGCGCTGCAGTGCAGTCCTGGTGGTCACCGACGCGGGTGGGCCGAGGCTGCTGCGCCTGGGCTCAGGCGCGCGCACCCTCCTTGTCGCGGACGTCGACGGTCCGCGTGCCCTCGCCCGCACCGTCGGCGTCGCCGTCGCGCCGGCGCCGCTCCCGCTCGATCGCCTCCTTGCGCGCGTCGGCGCTCTCCCGGCCGAGCCGGGTCGCCTCCTCCTCGTCACGCGTGAGGTTGTCGCCGGTCTCCGGGTCGAACAGGTGCATGCGCCGGGTGTCGAGCCACAGCGTCGCCCGCGACCCGTCGCGCACCTTGCTCTGCCCGTCGAGGGCGACGACGAGCTGGGTGCGCATGCCCTCGCCGTCGAGCTCGCGGTCGAGCTCGTCGAGCTTGCGGCGCACGTCGCCCTCCGCCTCGAAGGGCACGTAGGCGTAGAGCTGGTCGCCGAGCCACTCGGTGACGTCGACCTCGGCGTCGAAGGTGACGCCGTCGTCGGGCGTGTCGACGATGGAGGCGTCCTCGAAGTGCTCCGGCCGGATGCCCGCCACGACGACCTCGCGGCCGCCCGCCTGCTCGACCATCGCCTCCGGCAGCGGCACGTCACCGAAGGGCAGGTGGAGCGTCGACCCCTCGACCCTGCCCGGCACGAAGTTCATGGGCGGGCTGCCGATGAACCCGGCGACGAAGAGGTTGACGGGCTGCTCGTACAGCTCGCGCGGGCTCGCGATCTGCTGCATGACCCCGCGCCGCAGCACCGCGACCCGGTCGCCGAGGGTCATCGCCTCGGTCTGGTCGTGGGTGACGTACACCGTGGTCGTGCCGAGCCGGCGCTGCAGCCGCGCGATCTCCGTCCGCATCTGCCCGCGCAGCTTGGCGTCGAGGTTCGACAGCGGCTCGTCGAAGAGGAACGCGTTGGCCTCCCGCACGAGGGCCCGGCCCATGGCGACGCGCTGGCGCTGGCCGCCGGACAGGTTCGCCGGCTTGCGCTCGAGGTGCTCCTCGAGCTCGAGCAGCCCCGCCGCGTTGCGGACCGCCTCGTCGAGCTCCTTCTCCTTGACCTTGTGCTTGGACAGCCGGAGCGGGAAGGCGATGTTCTCGTACACCGTGAGGTGGGGGTACAGGGCGTAGTTCTGGAACACCATCGCGAGGCCGCGGTCGCGGGGGGCCTTCTCGTTGACGCGGGTGCCGTCGATGAGGAGGTCGCCGGAGGTGATGTCCTCCAGCCCGGCGATCATGCGGAGCAGGGTCGACTTCCCCGACCCGGACGGGCCGACGAGGATGACGAACTCGCCGTCCTCGATGTCGATGCTGACGTCGTCGACCGCCGCGAAGCCGTCGCCGTAGACCTTGACGATGTTGTGGAGCTCGATGGTGGCCACAGGAGCCTCCTTCTCTCGGGGCGGGCCTCAGCCCTTGACGGCGCCGGACGTGAGGCCGGACACGATCCGGCGCTGGAAGATGAGGACGAGGACGACCACGGGGACGGTGACGACGACCGCGGCCGCCGCGATGGCGCCCGTCGGCTCGGTGAACTGCGACTCGCCGGTGAAGAACGCGAGCGCGGCGGGCACCGGGCGCGCGCGCTCGGTCGAGGTGAGCGAGATGCCGAAGACGAAGTCGTTCCACGCGATGAAGAACGCGATGATCGCGGTGGTGAAGACGCCCGGCGCCGCGAGCGGCACGATCACCTTGCGGAACGCCTGCCACGTCGTCGCGCCGTCGACCTGGGCCGCCTGCTCGAGCTCCCACGGGATCTGCCGGAAGAACGCCGACAGCACCCAGATCGACAGCGGCAGCGTGAGCGCCATGTACGGGATGACGAGCCCCGGGATGGTGTCGTAGAGCCCCACGAGCCGCCACACGTTGAACAGCGGCGTCACGATGCTGATGACGGGGAAGATCGACACCCCGAGCGCCGCGCCGAGGATCACGCGCTTGCCGGGGAACTCCAGCCGGGCGATCGCGTACGCGCAGAACGTCGCGAGCACGACCGCGAGCAGCGTCGACAGCCCGGACACGACGACGGAGACGCCGAGCGCGGGCAGGAACAGGTCGCGGGCGTCGCCGAGCAGGATCTGCTCGTAGTTCGCGAGCGTCGCGTTCGTCGGCAGGAACTGCCGGTTCGACAGGTCGGCGGTCGGCTTGAGCGACAGCGACACGATCCACGCGACGGGGAACAGCGCGTAGACCACGACGACCGCGGCCGCCACGTACCAGAGCACCCGCTCGCGGGTGGAGATGCCGGGCATCAGCCGTCCCTCCCTGCCGCCAGGTCGACCTTGAAGGCCTTGACGAAGCCGACGGCGATGAGCACGACGGACAGGAACAGCAGGACCGAAACCGCGGAGCCGAGGCCGATCTCGACCCGGCTGATGGTCTGCCGGTAGGCCAGGATCGACAGCGACTCGGTGCCCTGGGCCCCGTTCGTCATGATGAAGATGTTGTCGAAGACGCGGAACGCGTCGAGGGCGCGGAACAGGACCGCGACCATGATCGACGCCTTCATGCTCGGCGCCGTCACGCGGCGGAACCTCTCCCACCACGTCGCGCCGTCGACCTTGGCCGCCTCCTGCATGTCCTCGGGTACCTGGGCGAGGCCCGCGAGGAGGAGCAGGGAGATGAACGGCGTGGTCTTCCAGATCTCGCTCGCGCAGATCACGGCGAGCGCCGTCCAGAAGTCGCCGAACCAGTCGAGCTGGCCGAGCCGGAACCACGTGTTGACGAACCCGGTGTCGTTGGCGAAGGCGAACTGCCACGCGAACGCGGAGACGACCGTGATGATCGCGTAGGGGATGAGGATGGCCGCGCGGACGACGCCGCGCAGGTTCGTCAGCACCTTGTGCATGACCATCGCGAGCGCGAAGCCGAGCACGAGCTCCACCACCACGGTGATGACCGTGATGAGCGACGTCACGCCGAAGGCCCGCCACCAGACGGGGTCGGTGAGGATGACGCCGTAGTTGCGCAGCCCGATGAACGCCCGGTTGTCCGGGTCGGTGAGCCGGTAGTCGAAGAGCGAGTCGTAGGTCGCCTGCAGGATCGGGTACAGCGTCACCGACAGCATGACGAGGAACGCCGGCCCCGCGAGCATCCAGCCCAGGCGCCGCTCGGCCTTGACCCGGTCGCTGGCCTGCGCCCGGGCCTGCTCGACCGCCTGTCTGGTCCGCTGCGACGACGGTCCCGGTGGACCGCCGCCCGCCTCGCCCTTCTGCTCGACGCGCAGGTCGCCGGTGGCGGCGTTCGTCGCCGCGGTCGCGCTGCTCACAGCAGGTCCTCCTTCGCCAGCACGCCCTGGATGAGCTCGGCCGCCTCCTGGGGCGTCCGCTCGGGGTCGATCTCGCCCGGCGGGTGGAAGACCCGCTGCAGCGACTGCGACACCTCGCCGTAGTAGGGGGTGAGCGGGCGGGGCCGCGCCTGCTCCATGGACTCCCGGATCGCGTCGGCGGCCGGGTACTGCTCCTGGATCTCCTCGTCGTCGTAGACCGAGCGGGTCGCCGCGGGTACGCCGTTGACCTGCCACAGCAGCTTCTGGCTCTCGGGGCTCACGAGGCACTGCAGCGCCTCGAGCGCGAGGTCGCCGTTCTCGCTGAAGGCGCCGACCCCGACCGCCCCGCCGCCGAAGGGCGGCGCGGACTCCTCGCCCTCGACCGTCTGCGGGTAGACCGTCCAGCCCAGGTCGTCGAGGAACTCCTGGTCCAGCGCGCCGCTCTCGACGGCGCCCGAGAAGGCCTCGTAGACGTACGGCCAGTTGACCATGAAGCCGCTCTGCTCCCGCTGGAACAGGGCGAGCGACTCCTCCTCCGTCGACGTCGACACGCTCGGGCCGACGACACCGGCGTCGACCGCCTGCCGGATGACGGCGGCGGCCTCGGCGGCCGCCTCGCCGTCGAGGCCGAGCTCCAGGTCCTCCGGCTCCGCCTCCGGGTTCTCCAGCACCTGCCCGCCCGCGCCCTCGATGAGGGCGTTGATCCAGACCGTGTACCCCTCGTAGCGGTTCGCCTGGACCGAGATCGTCGTGCCGGTCTCCTCCGCGGCGGCGATGACCTGGTCCCACGTGACGGGCCCGGCGTCCGGGTCGAGGCCGGCCTCCTCGGCGACCGACTCGCGGTACCAGAGCAGCTGGGTGTTGGTCCACATCGGCGCGGCGACGAGCTCGTCCTTCCACGTCGCGCTCTCGACCGCCGCGTCGAAGACGTCCTCGGTGAGGGTCTCGGCGAGGTCGTCGGGCAGGTCGGCGATGAAGCCCGCCTCGGAGAACTCGGGGACGAACGGCGGGTCGAGGCTCATGATGTCGATGGAGGAGTCCTCGGCCGCGAGCCGGCGGATCAGCTGCTCGCGCTGGGCGTCCGCGTCGCTCGGCAGGCTCGCCGTCTCGATGCGGTAGGCGCCCTCGCTGGCCTCGCTGCAGGCGGCGGCGACCTGCGCCTGGCCGCCGTTGTCGGGGATCGTGTACCACGTGAGCGCGGTGGACCCGCCGGCGTCCCCGCCGCCGCACGCGGCCACGAGTGCGAGCGGGAGCACGGCCGCGGCCACCACCGGGCCGCGGGCGGGAGGTCGTCGTCGCACCCTCCCCCGCGACGGTCGGGCTGGTTCCGGTCCTCGACGCACCATGTGCCGCCTCCTCCCCCACCGGCGCCGCGGCACCGGCGGCGACCGCGCCGTCGCGGTCGTCAGGTGGTCCGGAGCCGGGGGCACCCGGCTCCGGTGGTCCGACACCCTCCTCCCCCCCTCCCGGGGCCGCAAGTGGTGACGAACCGGGGCGAGCCGGGTGCGGCGCGCACCCCGCGCGCGGGGTCGGTGGCGGCCCGCCCGTCGGGGGCTAGGCTCCGCAGCGATGTCGACGACGCAGTCCTCCGAAGCAGCGGCCCGTCCCTTCACGACGGTCCTCATCGCCAACCGCGGCGAGATCGCGGTCCGGGTCGCGCGGGCCTGCGCCGACCACGGGCTCCGCTCCGTCGCGGTGTACGCCGAGCCCGACGCCGACGCCGTCCACGTGCGCGCCGCCGACGAGGCGTTCGCGCTCGGCGGGTCGACCCCCGCGGAGTCCTACCTCGACATCGCCAAGCTGCTCGACGTCGCGGCGCGGGCCGGTGCCGACGCCGTCCACCCCGGCTACGGGTTCCTGTCGGAGAACGCCGACTTCGCCCAGGCTGTCACCGACGCCGGCCTGGTGTGGATCGGGCCTCCGCCGCAGGCCATCCGCGACCTCGGCGACAAGGTGTCGGCCCGCCACATCGCCGCCCGCGCGGGCGCCCCGCTCGTCGCGGGCACGCCGGACCCGGTCGCCGACGCCGACGAGGTCGTCGCCTTCGCGCGCGAGCACGGCCTGCCCATCGCCATCAAGGCCGCCTTCGGCGGCGGCGGGCGCGGGCTCAAGGTCGCCCGGACCATCGAGGAGGTGCCGGAGCTCTTCGACTCCGCCACCCGCGAGGCCGTCGGCGCCTTCGGGCGCGGCGAGTGCTTCGTCGAGCGCTACCTCGACCGGCCGCGCCACGTGGAGACGCAGTGCCTCGCCGACACCCACGGCGGCGTCGTCGTCGTGTCGACGCGCGACTGCTCGCTGCAGCGCCGGCACCAGAAGCTCGTCGAGGAGGCGCCGGCGCCGTTCCTCACCGACGAGCAGGTCGAGCAGCTGTACGCCTCGAGCAAGGCGATCCTGCGCGAGGCCGGCTACGTCGGCGCGGGCACGTGCGAGTTCCTCGTCGGCCAGGACGGGACCATCAGCTTCCTCGAGGTCAACACCCGCCTGCAGGTCGAGCACTGCGTGTCCGAGGAGGTGACCGGGCTCGACCTGGTCCGGGAGCAGCTCCGCATCGCCATGGGTGAGCCGCTCGGCTACGACGACCCCGAGGTCCGCGGGCACTCGATCGAGTTCCGCGTCAACGGCGAGGACGCCGGCCGCGGCTTCCTGCCGCAGCCCGGACCGGTCCGCGTGTGGCAGCCGCCGAGCGGCCCCGGCGTGCGGCTGGACTCAGGCGTCGAGGCGGGCTCCGTGGTGGGCGGCGGCTTCGACTCCATGCTCGCCAAGCTCGTCGTCACCGGCGCGACCCGCCAGCAGGCGCTCGAGCGCTCGCGGCGCGCGCTCGCGGAGTTCGTCGTCGAGGGCCTGCCGACCGTGCTCCCGTTCCACCGCACCGTCGTCTCCGACCCCGCCTTCGCCCCCGACGACGCCGACGAGGCGTTCACCGTGCACACGCGCTGGATCGAGACCGAGTTCGACAACACGATCCCCGCGTGGACGCCTGACGCCGCCGAGTCCGGGCAGCCGGAGCCCGCGGAGCGGACCCGCGTCGTCGTCGAGGTCGACGGCCGGCGCGTCGAGGTCGTGCTGCCCGCGTCGCTGGCCGCTCCCACCGCCCCCGCGGCGGGCGCGGGCCTCGCCCGCGCCCCCCGGCGCAGCGGCCGCAGGGCCGCGGGCGGCGCCGCCGCGTCGGGCAACGCGCTCACGAGCCCGATGCAGGCGACCGTCGTCAAGGTCGTCGTCTCCGACGGCGACGAGGTCGCCGAGGGCGACCTCGTCGCGGTGCTGGAGGCCATGAAGATGGAGCAGCCGCTCAACGCCCACCGCGCGGGGACCGTCACGGGCCTCGCGGTCGAGGTCGGCGGCACCGTGACGGCGGGCGCCGTCGTCTGCGAGATCGAGTAGCGGCTCAGTCGAGGATCACGTCGCGGCCCTCGGCGCGCAGCCGCGCGAGGGAGTCGAGCATCCGCTGCAGCACCTCGGGCGGGTGCGCCGGCCAGTCGGGCACCTCCCGGAGCACCCGCAGCGGGTCGCGGCTGCGGTAGGACCCGGTCGGGTTCCCCGGGAACCGCTGGTCGGTGACGTTCGGGTCGTCCTCGAACGGACCGAGCGGCTCGACCTCGTACACGTGGCCGGGGTTCCCCGCCCCGGTGAGCGCGCTCGCGAGCTCCGCGCCCCACACCGCGGTCTCCAGCACCGACGCGAAGTACACGTGGTGCAGCACCCGGCCGGCCTGGAAGTTCGACACGAACCCGGCCGCGAGCTCGCTGCCGGGCGGGAGCACGGCGGCCGTGCCGTGGAAGAACGGTCCGCCCACGTGGTCGTGGTCGGCGAAGGTGACGGGACGCCGCACCGGCGCGGCCGCGGGCTCGCTCACAGCAGCGGCGCGGGGTGCAGCCGGCGCGCGGCCTCCGCGATCGAGCCGGACAGGCTCGGGTACACCGTGAAGGCGCGGGCCATGTCGTCGACCGTGAGCCGGTGCTCGACGGCGAGCGTGATGGGGAAGATGAGCTCGCTGGCCCGTGGCCCCACGACGACGCCGCCGATGACGGTGCCGGAGCCGGTCCGTGCGAAGAGCTTGACGAAGCCCTCGTCGACGCCCTGCATCTTGGCGCGCGGGTTGGTAGCGAGCGGGAGCATGACGCCGTCCCCCTGGGCCTCGCCGCTGTCGAGCTGGGCCTGCGTCCAGCCGACGGTCGCGATCTCCGGCGCGGTGAAGATGTTGCTGGCGACGGTCTTGAGCGAGAGCGGACGGACGGCGTCGCCGAGCAGGTGCCGCATGGCGATGCGGCCCTGCATGGCCGCGACGCTGGCGAGGGCGAGCACCCCCGTGCAGTCCCCCGCCGCGTACACCCCGGGCACGCTCGTGCGCGACACCCGGTCGGTGGCGACGTGGCCGCTGGGGCTCAGCTGGACGCCGGCCTCCTCCAGCCCGAGGCCCGCCGTGTTGGGGATCGAGCCGACGGCCATGAGGCAGTGGCTGCCCTCGACGCGGCTGCCGTCGGTGAGGGTGACGACCACCCCGTCGCCCTCCCGCCGGACGGTCTCCGCGCGCGAGCGCGACAGCACCCGCATGCCGCGGCGACGGAACGCGTCCTCCAGCACCGTCGCGGCGTCGGCGTCCTCCCCCGGCAGGACGCGGTCGCGGCTGGAGACGAGGGTCACCTGGCTGCCGAGCGCGAGGTAGGCGGAGGCGAACTCCGCGCCCGTCACGCCGGACCCCACGACGACGAGCCTCTCGGGGAGCACGTCGAGGTCGTACAGCTGGCGCCAGTCGAGGATGCGCTCCCCGTCCGGCATCGACGACTCCAGGCGGCGCGGCGTGGCGCCGGTCGACACGAGCACCGCGTCCGCGGGCAGCCGGTGGGCCCCGTCCGGCCCGTCCACGGCGACCTCCCCCGGCCCGAGCCGGCCGCGGCCGACGACGACGCGGACGCCGACCCCCTCCAGGGCGGTGCGGATGTCGGTGGACTGCGCGGCGGCCAGGCGCTTGACGCGGGCGTTGACCACGCCGATGTCGACGCCGACCGTCTCCCCGCGCTCGAGGGCGTCCGGGTAGCGCACGCCGAGGCGGGAGGAGCCGTCGACCTGCGTCATGACCTCGCTCGTGGCGATGAGGGTCTTGCTCGGCACGCAGTCGGTGAGGACGGCGGCGCCGCCGAGCCCGTCCTCGTCGACGACGGTGACGTCGGCGCCGAGCTGGGCGGCGACGAGGGCGGCCTCGTAGCCGCCGGGGCCGCCGCCGACGACGACGACGCGCTGCTGGGGCCGGGTGGGAACCTCGCTCACGACCTCCAGTCTGTCAGCCGGCCCCGACAGGGCCACCCGCCACTACGCTCCCCGCCATGCTCTACGCCGCCTACGCGGGGAACCTCGACCCGGACCGGATGGCCGAGCGCGCCCCGCGCTCGCCCGCCCGCGGGTCGGGCTGGCTCGCCGGGTGGCGGCTGACGTTCGGCGGGGAGGAGCACGGCTGGGACGGCTCGCTCCCCACGGTCGTGCCGTGCCCGGAGCGTCCGGACAGCGCCGTCTACGTGCTCCTCTACGAGGTCGCGCGCGAGGACGAGCACCTGCTCGACGAGTGGGAGGGCGCCTCGACGGGCCTGTTCCGTCGCCTGACCGTGCGCGTCGACACCCTCGACGGCAGCGTGCCCGCGTTCCTCTACGTGCTCGACGCCTACGAGGGCGGCCTGCCGTCGGCGATGACGCTCGGCGTGGTGGCCGACGCCGCGGAGGCGGGCGGCGCGCCCGCGGACTACGTCGCGGAGCTGCGCTCGAGGCCCTGCCGCTCGCTCGGCTGAGCCGGCCCCGTGCCGCGCCCGCCGGCGGCCCACGGGGCCGACCGGACGAGCAGCACGACGACCAGCGACAGCCCCCACGTGCCGGCGGCGAGCAGGGCCGTGGCCGTGGTGCCCCAGCGGGCCCCCGCCCCCAGCGCCCACGGCGCGAGCACGACCGCGAGCACGGCGGACGTCGCGAGGTAGGCGGCGAGGCTGTGGCGGCCGAGCCGCTCGAGCGCCTCGAGCGCGCCAGGCCCCCGACCCGCGCGGAGCTCCCGGGGCGCCCGCGGCACGAGCAGCGCGAGCAGCGCGACGAGCCCGACGGCGCCGGCCGGCCCGCTCACCGACGACGCGACCCCGGCCAGCGCGCTCGTGGCGAGGTCCGGTGCGCCCGGCCCCGCGACCACGCGCGCGTACGGCACGGCGCCCGCGAGCCCGACCGCGAGCCCGACCACCGCGAGCCCGACGAGCCCGCGTCGGTGCGCCTCGGGACGCTGCAGCCACCCGCCGCGCACGAGCGCGACGCCGGCGACCACGCCGACGAGCGGGCCGGCCTGGGCGAGCGGCAGCAGCACGAGCCCGAGCAGCCACGTGCCCGTCCGGTCCACGACCGACAGCACGTAGTCGGCGGGCGGGTCGGGGAAGCCGGCGCTGCCGCCGACGCCGTCGGCGGCCCCGTGCAGCACGAGCGCGGGCAGCACGGCGACGCACGCGACCACCCACCACCGGCGTCGGGCCCGGACCAGCGGCAGCCCGAGCACGAGGAGGACCGCGAGCACCCCCAGCACGTCGGCCTCGAGCACGAGCGTGGCGTGGAGCAGGCCGAGACCGAGCAGGACCGCGGCGCGGCGCAGCACGACGGGCGTCGCGCGGGCCCCGTCCCGCTGCACCCGGAGCGCGAGCGCGGCCCCGAGCACGACCGCGAACAGCGGCAGCACCCGGTTGTCGACGAGCAGGGCCGTCACGAGGTCGGTGAGGCGGTCGACGTCGCCCCGCTCCGCCGGGCGGTAGCCGGGGCCGAGCCGGCGCGCGTCGAGCCAGAGCGTCGCGGTGCCGACGGCCGCGCCGAGCAGCCCCACGCCGCGGGCGACGTCGAGCGCCCGGACGCGGCGCGGCTCGGGCACGGCGGCGACCACGCCCCCCATGCTGACGGCTGCGCGCCGCCGGCGCGACGCGCCCCCCGCCCGCCGGCCCCCTGGCTCGTCGGCGCGCTGGCCCGTCGGCGCGCTGCCCCGGTGACGGCTTCCCAATACCCTCCGAGCGTGACGCACGACGACGCGACCGCCGCCCCCTCCTCCGCCTCCCCGCCCGGGAACGTCGCCGGTGCGCCCGGGACCGACGCGCCCGGGTGGCAGCGAGCGGCCGCGGACGCCGCGGCGGCGGTACGCGCCGCGGCGGGCCTGGACGCCGGCACCGCGCTCGACACCGCGGTCGTCCTCGGTTCCGGCTGGGGTCAGGCGGCGGACCTGCTCGGCGAGGTCGTCGCCGACGTCGCCGCCGGCGACGTGCCGGGCTTCCGCGCCTCCGCCGTCGCAGGGCACCACGGCCGGCTGCGTGTGGTGCGGACCGGCTCGGGCCGCCTCGTGCTGCTCGTCGCCGCGCGCACCCACCTGTACGAGGGCCACGGCACCGACGCCGTCGCCCACGGCGTCCGCACGGCCGCGGCCCTGGGGGTGCGCCACGTGGTCCTCACCAACGGCTGCGGCTCGCTCGTGGCGGACTGGACGCCGGGCACCGCCGTGCTGCTGCGGGACCACCTCAACCTCACGGGCGCCACCCCCCTGCGCGGCGCGACCTTCGTCGACCTCACCGACGCGTACTCCCCGCGGCTGCGCGCGCTCGCGCACGAGGTCGACCCGGACCTGCCCGAGGGCGTGTACGCCCAACTGCACGGACCGCAGTACGAGACCCCCGCCGAGGTGGCGATGGTCGGCGTGCTCGGTGGGCAGCTGGTCGGCATGTCGACGGCGCTGGAGACCGTCGCGGCCCGCGCGCTCGGCCTGGAGGTGCTCGGCCTGTCGCTGGTCACCAACCTGGCCGCCGGCACCACGGGTGAGGCCCTCGACCACTCCGAGGTCCTGCAGGCCGGCCGGGAGGCCGCCGAGCGCTGCGGGCGGCTGCTCGCGGCGGTCGTCGACCGGGTCGCCGCGGCGTGAGCCCAGAGGAGCGGCTGCGGGCCGCTGCGCTGGCCTGGGCCGATGGCGACGTCGAGCCCGCCGACGCGGTCGCGCTCCGCGACCTCGTGGCCCGCGCCGAGGCCGAGCGCGAGGCCGGTGCGGCGGGCGAGGCGACCGCGGAGCTGCGCGACAGCGTCGGCAGCGCGCTCGCCTTCGGCACCGCGGGGCTCCGCGGGCGGATGGGACCGGGGCCCAACCGCATGAACCGCTCGGTCGTCGTACGGGCCGCGGCGGGCCTCGCGACGTGGCTGCGGGCGCACCCCGCCCTGGCCGGCGCCGCCCCGCACGTGGTCGTCGGGCACGACGCGCGCCACGGCTCCGCCCGCTTCGCCGCCGACACGGTCGCCGTCCTCGTCGCCGCCGGCTGCGACGCCGTGCTCCTCGACCGGCCCGCGCCGACGCCCGTCGTCGCCCACGCCGTGCGGCGCCTCGGCGCCGACGCGGGCGTCGTGGTGACGGCGAGCCACAACCCGAAGGACGACAACGGCTACAAGGTGTACCTCGGCGGTCGCGTCGCCCCCGACCCTGCTGCTGGGGTGCAGATCGTGCCGCCGGTCGACGCCGAGATCGCCGCCGCGATCGCCGCGGCCCCGCCCGCGGCCGCCGTCCCCCGCGCCGAGGCCGGCTGGGACGTCGCGGGCGAGGACCTCCTCACGCAGTACGCCGCCGCCGTCGCGGCCCTCGCGCCCCCCGGCCCGCGCGACGTGCGGCTCGTCACCACCGCCATGCACGGGGTGGGCGACGCGCTGCTGCGCGACGTGCTCGACCGCGCCGGCTTCACCGACGTGACGCCGGTGGCCGAGCAGGCCGACGCCGACCCGGACTTCCCCACCGTGCCGTTCCCCAACCCGGAGGAGGCGGGCGCCCTCGACCTCGCGCTCGCCCTCGCCGCCCGGACCGGCGCCGACGCCGTCCTCGCCAACGACCCGGACGCCGACCGCTGCAGCGTGGCGGTGCCGGACCCCGCCCGCGGCGCCTCCGACGACCCGGCCGCCTGGCGGCAGCTGAGCGGCGACGAGGTGGGCGCCCTCCTCGTCGCGCACGTGCTGCGCCGCACGCCCGCGCCCGCACCGGTCGACGACGGGGAGCCCGCGACCGTCGCTGCCTCGCTCGTGTCGTCCTCGCTCGTGCACCGCGTCGCGGCGGCCGCGGGCGTGCGCTCGGTCGCGACGCTCACCGGCTTCAAGTGGATCGCCCGGGTGCCCGGCCTCGTGGCCGGCTACGAGGAGGCGCTCGGCTACTGCGTCGCGCCCGCGCTCGTCCGCGACAAGGACGGGATCAGCGCCGCGCTCCTGGTCGCCGAGCTGCTCGCTGCGGCCCGGGCGGCCGGCCGGTCGCTGCTCGACGAGCTCGACGACCTGCACCGGCGGCACGGCGTGCACCTCACGACACCGGTCACCCTGCGCCTCGCGGACCTGTCCGTGGTGCCGACGGTGCTCGAGCGGCTGCTCGGCGACCCGCCCGGCGACCTCGCCGGTCGCTCGCCGGTCCGGGTCGAGGACCTGTCGACCGGGGTCGACGGCCTGCCGCCGACCGCGGGCGTGCGGCTGGTCGCCGACGGCGCGCGGGTGGTCGTGCGGCCGTCGGGCACCGAGCCGAAGCTCAAGGCGTACCTCGAGACCACCGAGCCGGTCGCGGCCGACGGGATCGACGGGACCGACGGGACCGACGGGACCGACGGGACCGACGGGACCGACGGGGCCCACGCGCTGGCCTCGGCCCGCACGACCGCGCAGGAGCGCCTCGACCGTCTCGCCCGCCAGGTCCGGGAGCTACTCACCGTCTGAGCGTCCGGCCGTCGACGTCCCGCGTCGCTCAGGGCAGGAGGAGGGCGAGCAGCAGCAGGGCGAGCGACACGGCGGTCGGCACGAGGCTCGACGGGCACCAGGCGGTGCGGGTCTCGCCGGTCCCGGTGGCCCGCTCGGCCGTGGGCGCGGTGCGCCAGCGCTCCCAGCGGGACTCCACGAGGACGGCCGCCTCGCCGGCGCTCGAGCCGGGGGCGCGGCTGCCCTCGATCCCCTCCGCGCCGCGCGCGGCCCACGGGGCCTCCCGCCGCTGCACGGCCCGGAACCGCCGACCAGACGCGGGGGCCGCCCACGCCGTCCAGCGCCGCCCGCCCGCCTCCAGCGTCAGCGCCCACCGGGTGTCGAGGTCGGTCAGCGTCGACCACGGCAGGTGGACGCGGCGCCACACGTTGACGAGCTCGACGCCCGTCACGTCGGCGCGCACGGCCGGGTGCCAGAACAGCGCGTGGACCAGCGCGCACGAGAGGCCGAGCAGGGCGACGCCCGCGAGCGCGCCCGGCAGCTCCCCCGGCAGGTCGCTGTTGAGCAGCAGGTCCGCGGCGAGCACCGCGGCGAGCACCCACCACGCGACGGCGAGCACCCGCACCCCACCCGGCCGGAACTCCCCCGGCACCGCGAGCGGGTCCCCACCGGGTCCCCCGGGACGCCCGTCGGGACCGTCACCGGGACCGTCACCGGGGCCGTCGGCGGGGGTCCCCGACGGGGGTCGGGGGAAGGTGGGCGGCACGCGCACATCCTGCCCGGCGTTACGCTCGCACCCGTGACCGACCTCGCCGCCACGGGCCCCGCGACCGCCCGCGACCGCGGAGCCGACGGGCCCGCCGAGCCCTCGCGCGGCGCCGACGCGGCGGCACGCCAGGGGGCCGGCAGCGCCGTGGAGAGCCTCGTCGGCCGGGTCGACGCCACGAGCCTGCGCCGCTTCCTGCGCGGCCTGCCGGGCGTCGACGAGGTGGGTGCGAACGCCCGCGCCGCGAAGTTCGGCACGCGGTCCATCAAGACCGACAGCAAGGCGTGGGGCCTCGACGCGGTCGTGTCGATGATCGACCTCACGACGCTCGAGGGCGCCGACACCCCCGGCAAGGTGCGCACGCTGGCGGCGAAGGCCGCCCACCCCGACCCCGCCACCGACTGCCCGCCGGTGGCCGCCGTCTGCGTGTACGGCGACCTCGTCGTGCCCGTCGCCGAGGCGTTGGAGCGCGCCGGTGCGCTGTGGCGGCGCCCGCCCGCGGCCGGCGAGCGCCCGGGGGTCAAGATCGCCGCCGTCGCGACCGCGTTCCCGTCCGGCCGGGCCTCGACCAGGGTGCGCCTGCTCGACACCGCCGACGCCGTCGCCGCGGGCGCCCACGAGATCGACATGGTCATCGACCGCGGCGCGTTCCTGGCCGGGCGCTGGCTGGAGGTCTTCGAGGACGTCGTCGCCGTGCGGGCCGCGTGCACCCGGCCCGACGGGTCCCGCGCGAAGCTCAAGGTCATCCTCGAGACCGGCGAGCTCGTCACGTACGACAACGTCCGCCGGGCGTCCTGGCTGGCGATGCTCGCCGGCGCCGACACCATCAAGACGAGCACGGGCAAGGTGTCCGCGGCCGCGAGCATGCCGGTCACGCTCGTCATGCTCGAGGCCATCCGCGACTTCCACCTCGCGACCGGCCACGTCGTCGGCATGAAGCCCGCGGGCGGCATCCGCACCGCCAAGGACGCCCTGCGCTACCTCGTCATGGTGCAGGAAACCCTCGGACCGGACTGGTTGCACCCGGACCGGTTCCGCTTCGGCGCGTCCAGCCTGCTCAACGACGTGCTCATGCAGCGCCAGAAGCTGCGCACCGGTGCCTACAGCGGCGCCGACTACGTGAGCGTCGACTGAGCCCCCGACCGAGGACCAGCGGAGAGACCCCCATGACCGACCTCACGCCCCGCGAGCTCACCGACCTGTCGGACACCCCGTTCCGCTACTCCCCCGCGCCGGAGTCCCGCTCCATCGCGCGGATCGCCGACTCCTACGGGCTGTTCGTCGACGGGGAGTTCACCGACGCCGCCGACGGCCGCACCCTCGACACGGTCAACCCGGCGACGGAGGAACGGCTGTCGAGCGTCGCCCACGCCGGCGCCGCCGACGTCGACCGCGCGGTCGCGGCGGCCCGGCGCGCGCACGAGAGGGTGTGGGGCCCGATGGCCCCCGCCGAGCGCGGCAAGTACCTGTTCCGCGTCGCCCGGCTCGTCGCCGAGCGGGCCCGCGAGCTCGCGGTCGTCGAGACCCTCGACAACGGCAAGCCGATCCGCGAGACCCGTGACGTCGACGTGCCGCTGGTCGCCAACCACTTCTTCTACCACGCGGGCTGGGCCGACAAGCTGCAGTGGGCCGGCCTCGGTCCCGACCCGCAGCCGCACGGCGTGGTCGGCCAGGTCATCCCGTGGAACTTCCCGCTGCTCATGCTCGCGTGGAAGGTCGCCCCGGCGCTCGCCACGGGCAACACGGTCGTGCTGAAGCCCGCGGAGACCACGCCGCTGTCGGCGCTGCTCTTCGCGGAGATCTGCCAGGAGGCCGACCTGCCGCCGGGCGTCGTCAACATCGTGACGGGCGCGGGCGACACGGGCGCCGCCGTCGTCGGGCACGACGGCGTCGACAAGGTCGCGTTCACCGGCTCGACGGGCGTCGGCAAGGCCATCGCCCGCAGCATCGCCGGGACGCGGAAGAAGGCCACCCTCGAGCTGGGCGGCAAGGGCGCGAACA
The DNA here is from genome assembly GCF_037153975.1 of Aquipuribacter sp. SD81. Classification (NCBI taxonomy): domain Bacteria; kingdom Bacillati; phylum Actinomycetota; class Actinomycetes; order Micrococcales; family Intrasporangiaceae; genus Aquipuribacter; species Aquipuribacter sp. SD81. The sequence goes on along the minus strand of NZ_JBBAYJ010000001.1, from coordinate 204,779 downwards.
TCGTCTACGACGACGCCCCGTTGGACTCCGCGGTCGAGGGCATCGTCGACGGGATCTTCTTCAACCAGGGCCACGTGTGCTGCGCGGGCTCGCGCCTGCTCGTGCAGGAGGCCGTGGCCGAGGAGGTCGTCGACCGGCTCAAGCGGCGCCTCGCGTCGCTGCGCGTCGGCGACCCGATGGACAAGAACACCGACCTCGGGGCCATCAACTCCGCCGAGCAGCTCGGCCGCATCACCGAGCTCGCGCAGGTCGGCGAGGACGAGGGCGCCGGACGCTGGACGCTGGACTGCGAGCTCCCGGAGCGCGGCTACTGGTTCGCGCCGACCGTCTTCACCGACGTGCAGACGAGCCACCGGGTCGCGCAGGAGGAGATCTTCGGCCCGGTCGTGTCCGTCCTCACCTTCCGCACCCCCGAAGAGGCGGTGGCGAAGGCGAACAACACGCCCTACGGCCTGTCCGCCGGTGTGTGGACCGACAAGGGCTCGAAGATCCTGTGGACGGCGGACCGGCTGCGCGCGGGCGTCGTGTGGGCCAACACGTTCAACAAGTTCGACCCCACGAGCCCGTTCGGCGGGTTCAAGGAGTCCGGCTACGGCCGCGAGGGCGGCCGGCACGGCCTGGAGGCCTACGTCCGCTGAGGCGCGCCCGCCCAGAGGCCGGGCCCGGGAGACGGGCCCGCCGGTCGGGCTCAGCGGTCACGGGCGCGACGGGCGGCGAGGAACTCCTCGAGGTCGACGACCCGTGCCGCGGTGAGGAACGCGACCGGGTCCGGGTCGTCCTCCGGGTCGTACGCCGTCACCTCGACGAGGTGGCCGTCGAGCACGCGCCACGCGGACACGAACCCCGTACCCCCGTCGGGGACGGTGACGAGGACGTCGCCGACCTGCCGGCAGGGGTCGACGTCGCACCGCCAGCCCTCGCGGTCGAGGTCCGTCGAGAGCTCGACCGCGAGCCGGTCCCACCGGTCCTCGGTGCCGTCCACGACGACGTCGTAGTCGAGGCCGTCGGTGCGCTCCCACGGCGACACCCACCGCCAGCCGGGGGCGATCACGAGCGGGGTGCCGGCGGCGGCGACCACCCGCTCGTCCCTCGCCTCGCGCGCCGCGGGCGCGAGGAGGAAGACGGACCCCACCAGGGCGACGAGGGCGGCGCCGGCTCCCACGGCCCGGGCCGCCCGTCGAGGTCCCGACCAGGCGAGCCCGCCGGCGAGGACCGCCGGCCCGACCACGACGGCCAGGGACCAGGAGGAGCCCGGGCCGTCGAGCGCCGGCTCGGTGCGTCCCGCCAGCGCCGTCACCTCCTGAACGAACCACGGCACGGCGAGCAGCGGCACGCCCGTGCCCAGCGCGACGAGCAGGGAGAGGAAGGGCCGTCGCACGCCGCTCTCCCGGTAGGCAAGCCACACGGCCGGGGGCGCGAGCAGGATCACCGCCGCGCCGCCGAGGATCGCCTCGGACATGCACGTGAATTTCTCCCGGGGATCCCCGCAGCCGCCCGCCTCGTAGCCGTACCAACCCTCGGCGACGACCACCGTCAGCGCGGTGGCGACGAGCGCCACGAGCACGCCCGGCAGCCACCACCGTCGCGGCCGTCCGGCCGGCGCCTCCCCCACGCCCTCATGCTGCCGTGCCGCTCCCGCCGGCGGCATCACCCGTTCGTCGTCTCCGGTCGCGACCTGCGCGTCCCGCTCTCCTGCGCCCTCCGCGCCCAGGAGGCCGACGGCGGACTGCGCGCCGCTCAGCGCTCGGTACGGGCGGCGAGGAACGTCTCGAGGTCGGCGACCCGCGCCGCGGTGAGGAAGGCGACGGGGTCGGGGTCGTCCTCCGGGTCGTAGGCGGTGACCTCGACGAGGTGACCGTCGAGCACGCGCCACGCGGTCACGGTGCCCGCGCCGTCCGTCGGTTCGCTCACGAGCACGTCGCCGACCTGCCGGCAGGGCGTGAAGCCGCACACCGAGCCCTCCTCGTCGAGGTCGGTCGAGACCTCGACCCGCAGCGAGTCCCACATGTCGACCGTCCCGGTCGGGACGACGTCGTAGTCGAGCCGCGCCTGCCCGTCGTAGGGCGACAGCCACTGCCAGCCGGGCGCGATGACGAGGGGCGTGGCGGCCGCGACGACCTCACGCCGGTCGCGCGCGGCGTCCGCAGCCGGCTGCAGCAGCACGGCGGATGCGCCCAGCGCGGCGAGCGCCACGGCGGCCGTCGCCGCGCGGACGGCGCGTCGCGGCCCCGACCAGACCAGCCCTCCGGCGAGCACCGCGGGACCGACGACCACGGCGAGCGCCCAGGACGAGCCCTGTCCGTCGAGGTGGGGCTCCGCGACGTCGGCGAGCGCGGCCACGTCGCGGGTCAGCGGCGATAGGGCGAGGAGCAGCACGCCGGCGGCGAGGGCCACGAGCACGGACAGCAGCGGCCGGCGGACCCCGGCGAGGCGGTAGGCGAGGTACAGCAGCACCGGCGACGCCGCGACGACGACAAGCGCACCGAGGAGGAACTCCGCCAGGCACATGCTGGTCCAGCTGGAGCCGCAGGCGGCCGCCTCCTCGTAGGCGTACCAGCCCTCGGCGACCACGACCGTCACGGCGGTGGCGACCAGGGCCACGAGAGCGCCCGGCAGCCACCACCGTCGCGGCCGTCCGGCCGGTGCGTCCCCCACGCCCTCATGCTGCCCTGCCGGGCGACCGCCGGGGAGCACCCGTCCGGTGGACCTAGTCTTGTGCCCCGTGAGCCAGACCCCCGCAGCGCCGGCCGGTGAGCGCCTCGACGTGCGCAAGACCTACAAGCTGTACGTCGGCGGGTCGTTCCCCCGCAGCGAGTCCGGCCGCACGTACGCCGTCCACGGCGCCGACGGCCGCGTGCTCGCGCAGGCGGCGCTGGCCTCGCGCAAGGACGCGCGCGACGCGGTCGTCGCTGCCCGCTCGGCTGTCGCGAAGTGGTCCGGCGCGACCGCGTACAACCGGGGCCAGGTGCTGTACCGGGTCGCGGAGATGCTCGAGGGGCGCACCGCGCAGCTCGCCGACCTCGTCGAGCAGGCGGAGGGCGTGAGCGCCGCCGACGCGCGGGCGCAGGTGGCCGCCGCGGTCGACCGGTGGGTCTGGTACGCCGGGTGGACCGACAAGATCGCCCAGGTCGCGGGCAACGCGAACCCCGTCGCCGGGCCGTACTTCAACCTGTCGGTGCCGGAGCCCACGGGCGTGGTCGCGGTCCTCGCCCCGCAGCGCTCGTCGCTGCTCGGCCTCACGAGCGTCGTGGCGCCCGTGGTCGCGACGGGCTGCACGTGCGTGGTCGTGACGTCGTTCGAGCGGCCGCTGCCCGCGGTCGCCCTCGGCGAGGTGCTCGCCACCTCCGACGTGCCGGGCGGCGTCGTCAACCTGCTGACCGGCTCGGCGGCCGAGCTCGGCCCGTGGCTCGCGTCGCACCGCGACGTCGACGCGCTCGACCTCACGGGCGCCGCTGCGCTCACCGACCCGACGTGGGGCGGCCTCGAGGCCGCGGCCGCCGACACGCTCACGCGGGTCCTGCGCCCGGCGGACCTGCCCGACGGCGAGGAGCCGGACTGGACGGCCGCGCCGGACCCGCGCCGCATGCTCGCCGTCATGGAGACCAAGACCGTCTGGCACCCCAAGGGCCGCTGAGCACGTGCCCCGTCCGACCGACGGCCCCCCGCGGCCGCGCGCCCGCGTGCTGCTGCTGGCCGGGGCCAGCGGGTCCGGCAAGACGACGCTCGTCGAACGGCTGCGCGGTCGGCACGAGCAGGTGACGGTCGTCCAGCTCGACGACTTCTACCGCGACCACACCGACCCCGGCCTGCCCGCGTGGGGCGGCATCGTCGACTGGGACGACCCCGCGTCGTGGGACGTCGACGCGGCCGAGGCGGCGTTGCGCCGGCTCTGCGCGGACGGCCGGTGCGAGGTGCCCGTCTACGACATCCCGACGAGCCGCGCGACCGGGCACCGGCCGGTCACCGTGGGGCCCGGTGGCCTGGTCGTCGCGGAGGGCCTCTTCGCGCCCGAGCTCGTGGCGCGGCTGCGCGGCAGCGACGTGCTGCTGGACGCCGTGCACCTGCGCTCGCGCCCGGCGGTGACGTTCGTGCGCCGCCTCGCGCGCGACCTCGCCGGCCACCGCAAGCCGCCGCTCACGCTGCTGCGGCGCGGGGTGGCCCTCGCCCGCCAGGAGCCCGGGCTGCTGCGGCGCTGGACCGCGTGCGGCACCCGACCGGTCACCAAGGCCGAGGTCGAGGGGCTCGTCGCGCGGCACCTCGACGGCGTGCGGGCCTGAGGCCGTGGCCCGCAGACGGCCCGCGCGCCCCACCCCGCCCCGCGCCCCGCTGCCGACGACGCCCTCCGCCCGCCTCGGCGGCCTCGTCGCCCGCCACCGCGTCGTCGTCGTGGTCGTCTGGGTGGTCGTCGCGGTGCTCGGCGGCGTGGTCGGCGGCTCGGTGTTCGACCGGACCGAGACCGTCGCCGAGGTGCGGGCCGGGGCGGAGTCCGCCCGGGTCGCCGCCCGGCTCGCCGACGTCGACCCCGACGCCCCCACGGTCGTGGCCGTCGTGGGCGGCGCCGACTTCTTCGACCCGACCCTGCGCGAGAGCGCGACCGCCGTCATGTACCACATCCGTGAGGTCGACGGGGTCGAGGAGGTCGTCGACGCCTGGACCGGCGGCGGGCTCATCAGCGACGACGGGCAGCGCTCCCTCGTCGTCGTCGAGCTGGCCGACGACCTCGACGAAGACGCGGCCCTGGCGGTGGCCGACGAGGTGACGGACCTGCTGCGGACCGTGTCGGCCCCCGAGGTGCTCGTCGGCGGACAGCTGCTCGCCGAGCGGGCCTTCGCCGACCTTGCCGTCGCCGACGCGGTCCGCGGGGAGTCGCTCGCGCTCGGCGTGCTGTGCGTGCTGCTCGTGCTCCTGCTCGGCGGCGTCCGGGTGGCCCTCGTCCCGCTCGGGACGGCGCTGGCGGTCATCGCCGCGGCCCTGCTGCTGCTCACGGGCCTCACGAACGTCACCGCCGTCAGCGAGTTCGCCGTCAACATCGTCACGCTCCTCGGCCTCGGCCTGGCCGTCGACTACAGCCTGCTCGTGGTGTCGCGGTTCCGGGAGGAGCGCGCCGCCCACCCCGGCGAGCCGGTCGCGGACCTCATGGCCCGCACGGGCGCGCACGCCGGACGCGCCGTGCTGTTCTCCGGCCTCGCGGTCGCCACCGCGTTCCTCGCGCTGCTCGTCGTGGGCGAGCCGCTGCTGGCGAGCATGGCCACCGGCGGGGCGGTCGTCGCCGCCCTCGTCACCCTCGCCGGCCTCACGCTCGTCCCCGCGCTCGTCGCGCTGCTGCACGCCCACGTCCCGGCCCCCGGCACCCGGACGTGGGTGTGGCGGCGGCCGCGCCCCGAGCGCCCCGGCCTCATGGCGCGCCTTGCCCGGCGCGCGCAGGACCGGCCGGTCGTGGCGACCCTCGGCAGCGCGGTGCTGCTCGTGCTGCTGTGCCTCCCGCTGGCCACGCTGCGCCTCGGGGCCTCCGACGCCGGGTCCCTGCCCCCCGGCACCGAGGCCCGGGTGCTGTCCGAGGCGCTCACCGACGACTTCCCGCTCGTGGCGGTCCAGCCGCTGCAGGTCGTCGTCGACTCCGGCGACCCCGCCGACGCGACCCAGGTCGCCGAGGCGGTCTACGCCCTCGACGGCGTCGACGAGGTCCGGACGGCCGACGTCTCCCCGCCCGGCACGACGTCGCTGGAGGTGACGCCGACGGGCGCCACGGCCGACCCGGCCGCGCAGCGGCTCGTGCGGCAGGTGCGCGGCCTGGACGTCGGCGTCCCGGTGACGGTCGGCGGGCCCGCGGCGGAGCTCGTCGACACCCGCGACGGCATCGGCGAGCGGCTGTGGCTGGCTGCGGTGGTCGTGCTGCTGCCGACCCTGCTCCTGCTCGGTGCCCTCACGCGGTCCGTCCTCGTGCCGATCAAGGCGGTGCTGCTCAACCTGCTGACGCTGGGCGCGACGCTCGGGGTGCTCGTGCTCGTGTTCCAGGACGGCTGGGCGGCCGGCCTGCTCGGGGTCGACCCGCTCGGCCGACTCGACGTCACGACGCCGCTGCTGCTGTTCGTCCTCGTGTTCGGGCTGTCGATGGACTACGAGGTGTTCCTGCTGTCGCGCATCCGCGAGGCGTGGGACGCGGAGCCCGTCCACGACGCCGCCGCGAACCGGCGGGCCGTCCTCACCGGCATCACCGCGTCCGGACCGGTGGTGACCGCGGCGGCGGTCTGCATCGGCGTGGTGTTCCTCGGCTTCGCGATCGGGGAGCTCGTCGCGGTCAAGGAGGTCGGGGTCGGCATGGCGCTCGCCCTGCTCCTCGACGTGACGGTCGTGCGCGGTCTCCTGCTGCCCGGCACCATGACGCTCCTCGGGCGCTGGAACTGGGTCCTGCCCGGCGCACGCCGCTCCTGAGCGGGGCGGGTCGCGGCGGGACCCCGACACCGTCGGGGCCGGCCGCTAGCCTCCGGGCATGCACCGGATCTTCCGCACGAGCGTCGCCTCGGTGTACCCGCACTACGTCACCAAGGCGGAGCGCAAGGGCCGGACCCGCGCCGAGGTCGACGAGGTCACGCGCTGGCTGACGGGCCTGGACCAGGCCGCCCTCGAACGGCACCTGGCCGAGGGCACGACGTTCGAGGACTTCTTCGCGCAGGCCGACCTCAACCCCGGCGCCTCCCTCATCACCGGCTCGGTGTGCGGGGTCAAGGTGCAGGAGGTCGAGGACCCCCTCATGCAGAAGATCCGCTACCTCGACAAGCTCGTCGACGAGCTCGCGAAGGGCCGGCCGATGGAGAAGATCCTCAGGAGCTGAGCGCGGCCCAGCCGTCGCGCACGCGGAGCACGAGCTCCTCGCGCTGCGGCAGCGGCAGGAAGGACGCCTCGGCCGCCGCGACGGACGCGAGCGCGAGGTCGGCGTCGCTCCAGCCCGCCTGCTCGCGCAGCAGGGTCATCTCCCGCGTCATCGAGGTGCCGCTCACGAGCCGGTTGTCGGTGTTGACGGTGACGGCGAAGCCGAGGTCCTTGAGCAGCGTCGAGGGGTGCGCGGCGATGCTCGTCGCAGCGCCGGTCTGCACGTTCGACGTGGGGCTGGCCTCCAGCGCGATCCGACGGTCACGGACCCACGTGGCGGTCCGGCCGAGCGTCGGCACGCCGCCGGGCGCGTCGGGGGCGGTGACGTCGTCGGCCACCCGCACGCCGTGGCCGAGCCGGAGCGTGCCGACGCCGAGCGCGTCGTCGACGCTGTCGAGGCCGGCCGCCTCGCCGGCGTGGACGGTGAACGGCACGTGCTCGGCGCGCAGCAGGTCGAAGGCCTCGTGCTGCCGACTGGCCGGGAAGCCCGCCTCGGGCCCGGCGATGTCGAAGCCGAGGACCCCCGCGTCTCGGTAGCGGACCGCGAGCCGCGCGGCGGCCACGTGGTTGTCCGCCTGCCGCATGGCGCAGACGAGCTGACCGACGCTGATGACCCGGCCCGCGGCGGCGGCCTCGCGGACGCCGCGGTCCAGGCCCGCCTGCACGGCCTCGACGACGGCCTCGGCCGCGAGCCCGCCGCCCGTGCACAGCTCGGGCGCGTAGCGGATCTCGGCGTGCACGACGCCGTCGGCGGCGAGGTCGAGGACGGCCTCCGCCGACACGCGCTCGAGCGCCTCGGCGGTCTGCAGGACGGCGACGGTGTGGGCGAACGTCTCGAGGTAGCGCTCGAGGCTGCCGGACTCCGCGGACTCCACGAACCACGTGGCGAGCGCACCCGGCTCGGTGGCGGGCAGCTCGTGGCCTATGCCCGCCGCGAGCTCGACGAGGGTCTCCGGGCGCAGGCCCCCGTCGAGGTGGTCGTGCAGCAGGACCTTGGGGGCGGCGGCGAGGTCGACGGTCACGGTTGCACGCTAGCGCCCGGGCCGCCGGTCGCGAGCGGCCCCCGAAGGCCGTGAGCGGCACCGGGCGGCCCCGGGCGGCCGCGGGTCGGTCGTGCACGACCGCCTGGCGGGGTGCCGGCCCGCCGTCGGCTCACGCACGACCGTGTAGCGCGCGACTGGGTCGTGCACGGCACGGTCGTGCGCGAGACAGTCGTGCGCGAGACAGTCGTGCACGAGCAGAACGGGCACCCACCCCGCTCAGGAAGGTCGTGTTCGACACGGTCGTGCACGAGCAGACCGGGCACACGTCCCGCCAAGGACAGTCGCACACGACACGGTCGCGCACGAGCAGACCGGGAACTCACCGTGCCCAGCCGGGCACGACACAGCCGCGCACGGGCCGCGCACGGGCCGCGAGCAGCAGGCCGCGAGCAGCGGGCCTCAGCCGGCGACGCGGTCGAGCACGACGGGCGGCACGTCCGGCCGCGACCCGTCGGGCACGACGTCGTAGCCCCCCTCGAGCGCCTCCAGCGCCCGGGCGAAGCGCTCGGGGGTGTCGGTGTGCAGGGTCATGAGCGGCTCCCCGGCGCGCACCGGCGCCCCCGGCTTGGCGTGCAGCTCGATACCGGCCCCGGCCTGCACCGGGTCCTCCTTGCGGGCCCGGCCGGCGCCGAGGCGCCAGGAGGCGACCCCGACCGCGTACGCGTCGAGCCGGCCGAGCACGCCGTCGGCGGGCGCGAGCACGGTGTGGCTGTCCCGAGCGGTCGGCAGCGGCGCGTCGGGGTCGCCGCCCTGAGCGGCGACCATCGCGCGCCAGGAGTCCATGGCGCGCCCGTCGCGCAGCGCGTCGGCCGGGTCGGCGTCGATGCCGGCGAGGGCGAGCATCTCCCGGGCCAGCGCGAGGGTGAGGTCGACGACGTCGGCGGGCCCGCCGCCGGCGAGCACCTCGACGGACTCGCGGACCTCGAGCGCGTTGCCGACGGTGAGCCCGAGCGGCGTCGACATGTCGGTGAGCAGGGCGACGGTCGGCACACCGGCGTCGCCGCCGAGCCCGACCATGGTCTCGGCGAGCTCACGGGCGTCGTCGAGGGACTTCATGAACGCCCCCGAGCCGACCTTGACGTCGAGGACCAGCCCGCCCGTCCCCTCGGCGATCTTCTTGCTCATGATGGAGCTCGCGATGAGCGGGACCGCCTCCACGGTCCCCGTCACGTCGCGCAGCGCGTACAGCTTCCGGTCGGCCGGGGCGAGGCCCGACCCGGCCGCGCAGATGACGGCCCCGACCTCGGTGAGCACCTGCCGCATGCGGTCGTTGTCGACCGACGCCTGCCAGCCCGGGATCGACTCGAGCTTGTCCAGCGTCCCGCCGGTGTGGCCGAGGCCCCGGCCGGACAGCTGCGGCACCGCGGCGCCGCACGCCGCCACGAGCGGGGCGAGCGGCAGCGTGATCTTGTCGCCGACGCCACCCGTCGAGTGCTTGTCGACGGACGGGCGCGGCAGGTCGGTGAAGTCCATCCTCTCGCCGGAGGCGATCATCGCCGTGGTCCAGCGGGAGATCTCCTCCCGGTCCATGCCGCGCAGCAGGATGGCCATCGCGAGCGCGGACATCTGCTCGTCGGCGACGACGCCGCGGGTGTACGCGTCGAGCACCCAGTCGATCTGCTCCGGCGCCAGCCGGCCGCCGTCCCGCTTGGTGCGGATGACGTCGACGGCGTCGTAGGGCTCGGACTGCTGGCTCACCGGGGCTCCTGGGTGCTGGTCGGGTCGTACAGGTCGAAGGCGCCGGGCAGCATCTGCGCCATGGTGCGGGGCGGGTGGCCCTCGCCGCCGTCGAGCAGGCAGTCGGGCCCGCCGTTCTCCCACAGCAGCTGCCGGCAGCGCCCGCACGGCGCGCACGGCGCCCCGTCGCCGTCGACGACCGCCACCGCCACGAGCCGGCCGCCGCCGGTGGCGTGCAGGCCCGACACGAGACCGCACTCCGCGCACAGCGTGACCCCGTACGCGCCGTTCTCCACGTTGCAGCCGACGACGACCCGCCCGTCGTCGACGAGCCCGGCCGCCCCCACCCGGAAGCGGCTGTAGGGGGCGTAGGCCCGCCGCATGACGTCGACGGCCGCCGCCCGCAGCGCGGGCCAGTCGACCGCGGGGAGGTCCCCGGCCGCCGGGGGCCCGCCCGTCGGGGGCCCGCCCTCCGGGGGGTCGTCCGTCACGGCCGGTACGGGACGCCGTCGGCCGCGGGCGCCCGCACCTTCCCCACGAGACCCGCGACCGCGAAGATCGTGACGAGGTACGGCGCCATGAGCAGGAACGGTCCGGGGATCGGCGAGCCGATGATGGACAGGGTCGACTGCAGGTTGGCGGCGAAGCCGAAGAGCAGGGCGGCGAGCAGCGCCCCGACCGGGGACCACCGCCCGAAGATGAGCGCGGCGAGCGCGATGAAGCCCTGCCCGGCGGTCATCTCCTGCCCGAACGCGCCGACCGAGCCGAGCGTGAAGAACGCCCCGCCGAGACCCGCGACGGACCCGCCGAGCAGCACGCTGCGGAAGCGGACCCGGTTGACGGGGATGCCCGCGGTGTCCGCCGCCTTCGGGTGCTCCCCCACGGCCCGCACGCGCAGGCCCCACCGGGTGCGGAACAGCGCGACGCTCACCGCGATGACGGCCGCGTACATGAGGTAGACGATGAGCGACTGGTTGAAGAGCACCGGCCCGACGACGGGGATCTCGTACAGCCCCGGCACCTCCACGCGCGGCAGCCGGCCCGGCTGGTTCCAGCGGTCGGGGTCGGACTGCAGCACCTGGCTGTACAGGAAGCTCGTGAGGCCGATGACGAGGATGTTGAGGACGAAGCCGAGCACGATCTGGTCGACGACGTAGCGGATGGCGAAGACCGCGAGCAGCCAGCCGACGAGCAGGCCCGCGACGGGGGCCGCGAGCAGGCCGACGTACACGCTGCCCGTGAGGCTCGCGACGACGGCCGAGGCGAACGCCCCGCTCAGCAGCTGGCCCTCGATGGAGATGTTGATGACGCCGGCGCGCTCGCACAGCACGCCCGCGAGCGCGCCGAAGGCCAGCGGCGTCGCGAGGAACAGCGCCCCCTGCAGCAGGTTGGTGAAGGGGATCGTCGCGTCCTGCCCCGCCCACGTGAGGAAGCCGAGGAGGAACACCGCCCCGGCGAGCACCGACAGCCACAGCGGCACGCGACGGTGCTGCAGGACCGTCGCGGTCGCGACGGCGGCGATGGCGACCGCCGCGAGCGAGAGCAGCCACAGCGTGACGAGCGAGGGCAGCGCGAGCGCCGGCAGCTGCAGCGCCTGGTCGGACTGGCTGAGCCCGAGCCGGCTCACCGAGCCGGGCTCGGTGAGCAGCGCGAGCAGCACGACGAGGGCGGCGACCACGCCGAGGATGACGGGGACGCGCCACGAGCGCCGGGCCCGCGAGGTGGGCACCGACGTGGCGGTCGCACCGGGGCGCGCGTCGTCGACGGTGGCGGATCCGGTCTCGGTGCTCATCCGTTCCACCCCTTCGACAGCTGGCCGACGCCCGCACCGGTCGTGCGCAGGCGGAAGATCGCGGAGATGAGGGCCGGCGCCGCGATGAAGAGCACGATGAGGGCCTGCAGCACGACGACGATGTCGAGCGACGTGCCCGTCTGCGCCTGCATGGTGAGCCCGCCGGCCCGCAGCGCGCCGAAGAGGATGCCGGCCCCGACGACGCCGAGCGGGTTCGCCCGCCCGAGCAGCGCGACCGTGATGGCGTCGAACCCGAGGCCCGCGCTGATGCCGGTCGTGAGCTCCCGCTGGGTCCCGAGCGCCTGGGAGATGCCGGCGATCGCGGCGAACCCGCCCGCGAGGGCCATGACCGTCACGTAGGTGCGGGGCACCGACATGCCGGCCGTCCGGGCCGCCTCGGGGTTCGCGCCCACCGCGCGGAGCCGGAAGCCGACGGTGCTGCGGTTGATGAGCCACCACGCGACCGCCGCGGCGGCGAGGGCGAGGACGAGGCCCCAGTGCAGCCGCCCGAGCGCGCCACCGGGCACGAGCACCGGGATCTGCGCGGTGTCGGCCACGGGCGGGCTGATGGGGTCCGAGCGGCCCTCGCGCTGGAAGTACACCGTGCCGAGCAGGAAGAGGATGAGGTAGCGCGCGACGTAGTTGAGCATGATCGTCGTGATGACCTCGTGCGCGCCCGTCGTGGCCTTGAGCACGCCGGGGATCGCCCCCCACAGCATCCCGCCGAGAAGGCCGGCGAGGACCGCGAGCACGAGGTGGACGCCGACCGGCAGCTGCAGCGCGAAGCCGACGTAGGCGGCCAGGATCGCCGCGACGGTGATCTGCCCCTCCGCGCCGATGTTGAACATGCCGGCGCGGAACGGCAGCGCGACGGCGAGGCCGCCCGCGATGAGCGGCGTCGCGTTGAGCAGCGTGTTGCCGAGCGGGCGGATCCAGCCGAGCGCCGAGTCGGCCCGCCAGTCCAGCAGCGACCCCCGCAGCAGCGCCGCGTACGCCTCGGTGACGCTGGTCCAGACCGCCGCGAGCGTGTCGCCGGGGCGGGCGAAGAAGTAGCTCGACGCCGCGCGGACCTGCTCGTCGCTCACGGCGATGAGGACGGCCCCCACGACGAGCGCCATGAGCACGCTGAGCAGCGACGGCACCGCCGTGGAGCGCCAGAACGACACCGGGGCGGGCCGGGGCGCGGGCGGGGCGGGCGGGGGCGGCGGCGCGGCGGGCGCCTCGGTCTCGGTGGTGCTCATGCGTCCGCTCCGGGCGTGGGGTGGGCGTGGGGGGCGTCCGGCGCCGGGCCGTCGCCGGGGACGGCGACGGCCTCGTCGCCGTGGGCGCGCCGGGCCTCGTCCGCACCCATGCCGGCCATCATCAGGCCGAGGACCTCGCGGGGGGTGTCGGCGGGCACGACCCCGACGACGCGCCCGGCGTACATGACGGCGATCCGGTCGGCGAGCGCGACGACCTCGTCGAGCTCGGTCGACACCACGAGGACGGCGGCGCCGCTGTCGCGCTCGGCGACGATGCGGCTGTGCACGAACTCGATCGAGCCGACGTCGAGGCCGCGCGTCGGCTGCGAGGCGACGAACAGCCGCAGCGGGCGGCTCAGCTCGCGGGCGAGGACGACCTTCTGCTGGTTGCCGCCCGACAGCGACCCCGCCGTCGAGGCGGGCCCGCCGGCGCGGATGTCGAACTCGCCGATCCGCTGCTCGGCGTTGCGGACGACCGCCTTCGGGTCGTACGACAGGCCGTTGCCGTACGGGGCGGAGTGGAACAGGTCGAGGACGAGGTTCTCCGCGACGGTGAAGCTGCCGATGACACCGTCGGTCGAGCGGTCCTCGGGCACGAAGCCGACGCCGGCGTCGAGCACCTGCCGGACGCTGCGACCGCCGAGCTCCCGGCCGTCCAGGGTGATGGACCCCGAGCTCGGCCGCACGAGCCCGAGGACGGCCTCGGTGAGCTCGGTCTGCCCGTTGCCCTGCACCCCGGCCACCACGACGATCTCGCCGCTGCGCACGTCCAGGTCGACGTCGTCGAGCAGGGTGACCTCGTCCTCGACGAGGCTCACCCCCCGCATGCTGAAGCGGACCTCGCCCGGCTCCTTGTCCGCCTTGTCGACGGTGAGGTCGACGGAGCGGCCGACCATGAGCGAGGCGAGCTCGGTCGCGGACGCCGTCGGCTCGGCCGTGCCGACGACCTTGCCCCGGCGGATGACGGTGATCCGGTCGGCGACGGCCTTGACCTCGCGCAGCTTGTGCGTGATGAAGACGATCGACGTCCCGGACGCCGCGAGCTCCTTCATGATCGCGAGCAGCTCGTCGGTCTCCTGCGGGGTGAGGACCGCGGTGGGCTCGTCGAGGATGAGCACCTGGGCGTCGCGCACGAGCGCCTTGATGATCTCCACGCGCTGCTGCACCCCGACGGGCAGGTCGCCGACGAGCGCGTCCGGGTCGAGGTCGAAGCCGAAGCGCGCCGAGGTCTCGCGCACCCGCTGCGCCGCGGTGGCGCGGTCGAGGAAGCCACCACCGCGCACGGGCTCGTCGCCGAGGGCCACGTTCTCCGCGACGGAGAACACGGGCACGAGCATGAAGTGCTGGTGGACCATGCCGATCCCGGCGCGCATCGCGTCGCGGGGGCCGGTGAAGCGCACGGGCTCGCCGTCCACGAGGACGCGGCCCTCGTCGGCCGCGAGGAGACCGAACAGGACGTTCATGAGCGTCGACTTGCCGGCGCCGTTCTCGCCGAGCAGCGCGTGGATCTCACCCGGCTCGACCACGAGGTCGATGCCGTCGTTGGCGGTGAAGGAACCGAAGCGCTTGGTGATGCCCTCGAGCTCGAGTCTCACCGTCACCTCCTCGTGCGGCGCCCGGGCAGGGTGGGCGCGGAACCTGAACGTACAGCGGGGGGTGCGCCGTCGGCGCACCCCCCGCCTGAGCTGTCGTGGCTCAGGAGCCGGTCGTCATCCCGCGGAGGGCGACGCCGGGGACTCGACGGTCACCTCGCCGGAGATGATCTGCTCCTGCAGGGCCGAGATCTCGTCCTTGAGCTCCTGCGGGACCGTGTCCTCGAAGTCGTGGTACGGCGCGAGGCCGACGCCGCCGTTCTCCAGCGTGCCGACGTACGGCTCGTTGGAGAAGCTGCCGTCGAGGGTCTGCTGCGTCGCGTCGAACACGGCCGCGTCGATGTTCTTCAGCACCGAGGAGATGAAGAGCGCGCCGTACTGCGAGGCGGACTCGTAGCCGTCGGAGTCGACCCAGATGAGGTTGACGTCACCCGCGGCCTCCGCGGCGGCGGCGGCGCCCAGGCCGACCGGGCCCGCGACGGGCAGGATGATGTCGGCGCCCTGGCCGATGAAGTTCTCCGTCACCGTCTGGCCGTTGGCCTGGTTGTCGAAGTCGCCGGTGAACGTGCCGTCCTGCGCCTCCTTGTCCCAGCCGAGGACCTGGACGTCGGCGCCCTTCTGCTCGTTGTAGTACGCGACGCCGTCGACGAAGCCGTCCATGAAGATGGTGACGGGCGGGATCGGGATGCCGCCGAAGGTCGCGACGGTGCCGGTCTCGGTCATGCCCGCGGCGAGGTACCCGCCGAGGAACGCCGCCTCCGCCGTGTTGAACAGCAGCGGCTTCACGTTGTCCGCCGGCTCCTCCAGCGTGGAGTCGATGAGCGCGAACTGCTCCTCGGGGTTGGCCGCGGCGGCGTCGCCGACCGCACCGGCGAGCAGGAAGCCGACGCCGACGATCAGGTCGCAGTCCTGCGAGACGAGCTGCTCGACGTTCGGCTGGTAGTCGGTCTCGGAGCCGGACTCCACGACCGTCTTCTCGATGCCGAGCTCCTCGACGGCCTGGGTGAGGCCGCGGTCGGCCGCCTCGTTGAACGAGCGGTCGTCGACGCCGCCGGCGTCGGTGACCATGCACCCGGTGAAGTCGACCTGCTCGGCCGCCTCGCCACCCGTGGTGGCCTCGCCGCTGGCCGCGGTGTCGGTCCCGGGGCTGGCGACGTCGCCGCCGGCCTCCTCCGGAGCCTCGCCGCACGCCGCGAGGGCCAGGGCCGACAGGCCCACGACCGCGGTCAGACGCGCCCACTGCTTCACGTTTCCTCCTGCTGGGATGTCCCTGGACCGCGGGGCGCGCCGAAGCCGGCAGCTGGGTGAGTCCGCTCGCGGTCGCACGGAACATACCTGCCGCCGAGGTCGGGATCAGCCCCCCGGACGGGTCGTTGCAGCATCGTGACTCAGAAGCGCTCCGACGGCTGGTAGCGCCCCCACACCTCCCGGAGCACCCCGCAGACCTCGCCGACGGTCGCCAGCCGGCGCAGCGCCTCCTTCATCGGCACGAGCACGTTGGCGCTGCCCTCGGCCGCGCGGCGCACGTCGGCGAGCGCCGCCTCGACGCCCGCACCGTCCCGCTCCGCCCGCAGCGTCGCGAGCCCGTCGGCCTGGCGCCGCTCCAGCTCGGGGTCGACCCGCAGCGGCTCGTACGGCTCCTCGGTCTCGGTGCGGAAGCGGTTGACGCCGACCACGACGCGCTCGCCGGCGTCGATCTCGTGCGCGACGGCGTAGGCCGCCCGCTCGATCTCCTCCTTCTGAAAGCCGGCCTCGATGGCGGCGACCGCGCCGCCCAGGTCGTCGACGCGGGCGATGAGCCGCTCGACCTCCGCCGCGAGGTCGTCGGTCATCGACTCCACGGCCCATGACCCGGCGAACGGGTCGACGACCTTCGTCACGTCGGTCTCGTGCGCGATCACCTGCTGGGTGCGCAGGGCGAGGCGCGCCGCCTTCTCGCTCGGCAGGGCGATGGCCTCGTCGAAGGAGTTGGTGTGGAGGCTCTGCGTGCCGCCGAGCACGGCACCGAGGGCCTGCAGCGCGACCCGGACGAGGTTGACCTCCGGCTGCTGGGCCGTCAGCTGCACCCCGGCGGTCTGCGTGTGGAAGCGCAGCATCATCGCCTTCGGGTCGGTGGCACCGAAGCGCTCCCTCGTGATCCGGGCCCACACGCGGCGGGCGGCGCGGAACTTCGCGACCTCCTCCAGCAGCGTCGTCCGGGCGACGAAGAAGAACGACAGCCGCGGCCCGACGTCGTCGACGCTCAGCCCGGCCGCCTGCGCCGCCTCGAGGTAGGCGATGCCGTCGGCGAGGGTGAAGGCGACCTCCTGCGCGGGCGTCGCCCCCGCCTCGGCCATGTGGTAGCCGGACACGCTGATGGTGTTCCAGCGCGGCAGGTGCTCGCGGCAGTACGCGAACGTGTCGCTCACGAGCCGCAACGACGGCGCCGGCGGGAAGATGTACGTGCCGCGGGCGATGTACTCCTTGAGCACGTCGTTCTGGACGGTGCCGCGCAGCCTGTCCCCCGCGACCCCGTTCTCCTCCGCGACGAGCTGGTAGAGCAGCAGGAGGACCGAGGCCGGCGCGTTGATGGTCATCGACGTGCTCACCTCGTCCAGCGGCAGCCCGTCGAACAGCACGCGCATGTCCTGCAGCGAGTCGACCGCGACGCCGACCTTGCCGACCTCGCCCACCGCTAGCGGGTCGTCGGAGTCCAGGCCCATCTGCGTCGGCAGGTCGAAGGCGACGCTCAGCCCGCCCGTCCCTGCCGCGACGAGCTGGTGGTAGCGCGCGTTGGACTCCTTCGCGCTGCCGAAGCCCGCGTACTGCCGCATCGTCCACGGCCGCGTCGTGTACATGCCGGGGTGGACCCCGCGCGTGTACGGGTACTCCCCCGGCCCACCGAGGCGGTCGGCGAGCCCGTCGGCGACGTCGGCGGGGTCGCTGACGGCACGCAGCGGCAGACCGGACTCCGTCGTCGGGTTCTGCATGCGCGGCAGCCTAGGTGCGCGGGCGGCGCACGGCGGCCCGGCCTTCACACGAGGTCGCTGCGGCCCTCCCGCTTGAGCAGGTCGACGACGTCCTTGACCTCCTGCGCCCGCTCGCGCGTGGTGACGAGGACCGCGTCGAGCGTGTCGACGACGACGACGTCCTGCACGCCCGAGACCACGACGAGCCGCCCGCCGCTCGGCACCACGACCCCCGTCGCGTCGACGCAGACGACGCGGCCGGGGTCGCCGAGCACGCGCAGGCCCTCCGCGGGGCCGCCGACGGGCTGCTCCTGGTCGACGGCCGGGTCGAGCAGCTCCCCGAGCGACGTCCAGTCCCCCACGTCGTCCCAGCGGAACGACCCCGGCACCACGGCCACACGGCCGGCGTCCGCGGCGGGCTCGGCGACGGCGGTGTCGATGGGCAGCGACGGCAGCGACGGCCACGTGGCGGCGAGCACCTCCTCGCGCTGCTCGGTGTCCCAGGCCCGGGCGATGCGGCGCAGGCCCTCGGCGAGCGCCGGGGCGTTCTCGGTGAGCAGGGCGACGAGCACCGACGCCCGTACGACGAACATGCCGGCGTTCCAGCGCCAGCCGTCGGCGACGTAGCGCTCGGCGGTCGCGACGTCGGGCTTCTCCACGAACCGCCGCGCGCGCCGCAGCGAGGGGGCGCCGGCGACGGCGAGCGGCTCGGCGACGTCGATGTAGCCGAACCCCGTCGCGGGCCCGGTCGGCTCCATCCCGATCGTGACGAGCCAGCCCTCGCGGGCCGCGGCGACGGCCTCCGTGACGGCCTCGTGGAAGGCGGCGACGTCACCGATGACGTGGTCGGCGGCGAAGGAGCCGATGACCGCGTCGGGGTCCCGCTCGGCGAGGACCGCCGCCACGAGCCCGATCGCGGCGGCGCTGTTGCGCGGCGCGGGCTCCACGACGAGGTCCTCGTCCGACAGGGCCGGCAGCTGGCGACCCACCGCGACCGCGTGCTGCGGCCCCGTCACCACGACGACACCGGACTCGCCCGCGAGCGGCACGAGCCGGTCCCACGTCGACTGCACGAGCGTGCGGCCGCTGCCGGTGAGGTCGTGGAGGAACTTCGGCCGCGCCGCGCGCGACAGCGGCCACAGGCGGGTCCCGGCGCCGCCGGCGGGGACGACGGCGTGGAATCCGGGCAGGGTCGGGGTCGCGGCCATGCAGGGGAACGTAGCGAACGCCCCGACCAGGGTCCCGGGCCCGCGGCCGACCACGCACTACAGTGCCGAGCATGCGGGTCGCGGTCGTGGCGGAGAGCTTCCTCCCCACCGTCAACGGCGTGACCAACAGCATCTGCCGCGTGCTGGAGCACCTGGAGCGACGCGGCGACGAGGCCCTCGTCATCGCCCCCGGCCCGGCGCCCGAGTCCTACGCGGGCGCCCCGGTGCGCGAGGTCACGGCGTTCAGCTACCGGCAGTTCCCCGTCGGGCTGCCCACCGCGCACGTGCAGCAGGTGCTCGAGGACTTCGCCCCCGACGTCGTCCACGTCGCGGCGCCGTTCGTGCTCGGCGCCTACGGGCTGACGGCGTGCGAGCGGCTGGACCTGCCGACCGTCGCGGTCTACCAGACCGACATGGCGGGCTTCGCCGCCCGGCACGGCTTCACCCTCGCCTCCCGCGGGGTGTGGCGCTGGCTGCGCCGCGTGCACGAGATGGCCGACATGACCCTCGCGCCGTCGCGCTCGGCCATGGCCGACCTGCGCGCGCACCGCGTGCCGCGGGTGCGGCTGTGGGGCCGGGGCGTCGACACGGAGCGGTTCCGCCCGTCGCGCCGTGAGGGCGAGGCGGCCAGGGCGCTGCGCGCGCGCCTGGCCCCGGACGGCGAGGTGCTCGTCGGCTACGTCGGCCGGCTGTTCCCCGAGAAGCGCGTCGAGCGCCTCGCGGTCCTCGCCGGGCTGCCGGGGGTGCGGGTCGTGCTCGGCGGCGACGGTCCGAGCCGCGCGGCGCTGGAGCGGCTGTTCGAGGAGCGCGGCCTGCCCGCGGCCTTCCTCGGCCACCTCGACGGGGACGACCTCGCCGACGCGTACGCCGCGCTGGACGTGTTCGTCCACACCGGCACGGAGGAGACCTTCGGCCAGACGCTGCAGGAGGCGATGGCCTCACGGCTGCCGGTGGTGGCCCCCGACGTCGGCGGCCCGCGCGACATCGTCCAGCACGGGGTCACCGGCTACCGCTACGCCGGCGAGGACGACCGCGGCCTGCGCCGTCAGGTGGCCGTGCTCGCGGGCGACGCCGCCCTGCGCGAGCGGATGGGCGAGGCCGGGCGCCGTGCCGTCCGCACCCGCTCGTGGGAGGCGGTGTGCGACCAGCTGCTCGGCTACTACGACGAGGCGCGCGCCGCGCACCCGACGACCCCGCGCCGCCAGGTCGTCGACCTGTCCGCCGTCGCGGGCGCCGAGCTCTTCCAGCGCTGAGCGTCCGCGCCGCTGCGACGCCGGCGACGCCGCGTCCCACCCGCCGTCCCCCGCCCTCCCGCTCCCGGTCGTGGGACCTCCCGCACGCCTCACCGCCGGACCGGCCGCCGCGACGTCCCACGACGCGGCGGCCCCTCCCCGTTGTGGGACCTCCGGCACGCCCAGGCGCCGCACCGGCCGCCGCGCCGTCCCACAACCGGTGCGTGCGGTGGCGGGTGGCGGCGGGTGGCGGCGAGTGGCACGACCGTGCCGCTGTGACGCAGGCGACGCGGGGCCGGGCGGTCACTCCGCGCACCTGACCGTATGCTGGGACGACCTCCCCGGCACGCGCCCGACCTGCGCAGGTGCGCGCCCCGGAGGGCAGCAGCCCCCGCGAGAAAGGACCCACCGTGGCGTCCACCGCCATCGACCCGGCGACCGGGACCGGCAGCGCGCCGGGGACGCCGGGCACCGCCCGTCGTCGACCGGCCGGCACCCTGTACCGCGGCCGTGAGGGCATGTGGTCGTGGGTCGCGCACCGCATCAGCGGCGTCGTCCTCTTCTTCTTCCTGCTCGTGCACGTCCTCGACACCTCGCTGGTGCGCGTGTCGCCGGAGGCGTACGACCGTGTGATCGAGACGTACAAGAACCCGATCGTCGGCCTCGCCGAGGTGGGCCTCGTCGCCGCGTTCCTCTTCCACGCCCTCAACGGCCTGCGCGTCGTCCTCGTCGACTTCTGGTCGCAGGGCACGCGTTACCACCGCCACTTGCTGTACGGCGTGCTCGGCGTGTGGGTCCTGCTCATGCTGCCCTTCACGGTGCGGCACCTCGGCTTCGTCTTCGGAGGGGAGTGACCGTGGCTCTCGCCCAGGGCTCCGCGCCCGCCCTCGAGGCCCCTCGCAGCCGCCGCACCCGCACGGGCAACGGCGAGCTGTGGGGCTGGCTGTTCATGCGCCTGTCCGGTGTCGTCCTCGTCGTGCTCGTGTTCGGGCACCTGTTCGTCAACCTCATGACGGGCGACGGCATCAGCCAGATCGACTTCGCCTTCGTCGCCGGCAAGTGGGCGAGCCCCTTCTGGCAGGTCTGGGACATGCTCATGCTGTGGCTCGCGCTGCTGCACGGCGGCAACGGCATCCGGACGATCATCAACGACTACTCCGAGCGCCAGCGCACCCGGCTGTGGCTGCTCGGTGCCCTGTACGTCGGCGTCGCCGTCACCCTGCTCGTCGGCACGCTCACCATCACCACCTTCGACCCCTGCATCGACCCCGCGTCGACCCTGTCGGTCTGCCAGTGACCGGCGTCCGGCCCTGACGGGCCACGACCGACCCTGACCGACCCCCGCGAGGAGGACCCGCCATGACCGAAGTCCAGCACCACCGGTTCGACGTCGTCATCGTCGGCGCGGGCGGCGCCGGGATGCGCGCCGCCCTCGAAGCGGGCAAGCGCGCCCGCACGGCGGTCCTCACCAAGCTGTACCCCACGCGCTCCCACACCGGCGCCGCGCAGGGCGGCATGTGCGCCGCGCTCGCGAACGTCGAGGAGGACAACTGGGAGTGGCACACCTTCGACACCGTCAAGGGCGGCGACTACCTCGTCGACCAGGACGCCGCGGAGGTCATGTGCAAGGAGGCGATCGACGCCGTCCTCGACCTGGAGAAGATGGGGCTGCCGTTCAACCGGACCCCCGAGGGCCGCATCGACCAGCGCCGCTTCGGCGGGCACACCCGCAACCACGGCGAGGCCGCGGTGCGCCGGTCCTGCTTCGCGGCCGACCGCACCGGCCACATGATCCTGCAGACGCTCTACCAGCAGTGCGTCAAGCACGAGGTCGAGTTCTTCAACGAGTTCTACGTCCTCGACCTGCTCATGGTCGACGGTGAGGACGGCCGCCGTCACGCGACCGGTGTCGTCGCCTACGAGCTCGCCACCGGCACCGTGCACGTCGTGCACGCGAAGTCGGTCGTGCTCGCGACCGGCGGGTTCGGCAAGGTCTTCAAGACGACGTCGAACGCGCACACCCTCACCGGCGACGGCATGGGCATCGCATGGCGCCGGGGCCTGCCGCTGGAGGACATGGAGTTCTACCAGTTCCACCCCACGGGCCTCGCGGGGCTCGGCATCCTGCTGAGCGAGGCCGCGCGCGGCGAGGGCGGCATCCTCCGCAACAGCGAGGGCGAGCGCTTCATGGAGCGCTACGCCCCCACCATCAAGGACCTCGCCCCGCGCGACATGGTCGCCCGCGCGATGTCGACGGAGGTGCGCGAGGGCCGAGGCGCGGGTCCGGAGAAGGACTACGTCCTGCTCGACCTCACGCACCTGGAGCCCGCGCACATCGACGCGAAGCTGCCGGACATCACGGAGTTCGCCCGCACGTACCTCGGGGTCGAGCCCTACACCGAGCCCGTCCCGGTGTACCCGACCGCGCACTACGCGATGGGCGGCGTGCCGACGAACGTCGCGACGGAGGTGCTGAGCGACAACACGACGACCGTCGGCGGGCTCTACGCCGCCGGCGAGGTCGCGTGCGTGTCGGTGCACGGCGCCAACCGCCTCGGCACGAACTCGCTGCTCGACATCAACGTCTTCGGCAAGCGCGCCGGCCTCGCGGCCGCCGAGTACGCCGGCACGGCCGAGTGGCGCGAGCTGCCCGCCGACCCGGAGCGAGAGGTGACGACGCTGCTGGGCACGCTGCTGGAGCGTGGCTCGGACGGCGCGGCGACGGAGAACGTCGCCGCCATCCGCACGGCGCTGCAGGAGACGATGGACGCGAACGCCCAGGTCTACCGCACCGAGGCCACGCTCAAGCAGGCCGAGGTCGACATCGCCGGGCTCAAGGAGCGCTACGCGCGCGTGGGGGTGATGGACAAGGGCAAGCGGTTCAACACCGACCTGCTCGAGGCCGTCGAGCTCGGCTTCCTCCTCGAGCTCGCCGAGGTGCTCGTCGTGAGCGCCCGGCACCGCAACGAGTCCCGCGGCGGCCACTTCCGCGAGGACTACCCCACCCGCGACGACGACAACTTCATGCGCCACACCATGGCCTACCGGGAGCCCGAGGGCACCGGCTCGGCGGTGCGCATCGACTACAAGCCCGTCGTGCAGACCCGCTACGAGCCCATGGAGCGCAAGTACTGATGACGACGACCGAGACCACCTCCCGCGACACCTGGGGGGAGATGTCGGGCAGCGAGACCGACGTGCGCGAGGAGGAGGCCGGCTCGGAGGCCGTCCCCAGCTTCGACGTCACGCTCCGGATCCGGCGCTACGACCCCGAGCGCGACAGCGAGCCGCACTGGGAGGAGTACACGGTCACCGCCTACGGCACCGACCGCGTCCTCGACGCGCTCCACCGGGTCAAGTGGGACACCGACGGCTCCCTGACGTTCCGCCGCTCGTGCGCCCACGGCATCTGCGGCTCCGACGCGATGCGCATCAACGGCCGCAACCGGCTCGCGTGCAAGACGCTGCTCAAGGACCTCAACCCCGACAAGCCGATCCTCGTCGAGCCCATCAAGGGCCTGCCGGTGGAGAAGGACCTCGTCGTCGACATGGAGCCGTTCTTCGCCGCGTACCGCGAGGTCATGCCGTTCCTCATCACCAAGGGCGCCGAGCCGACCCGGGAGCGCGTGCAGTCGCAGGCCGACCGGGAGCGCTACGACGACACGACCAAGTGCATCCTGTGCGCGGCGTGCACGACGAGCTGCCCGGTGTTCTGGACCGACGGGCAGTACTTCGGCCCGGCGTCGATCGTCAACGCCCACCGCTTCATCTTCGACAGCCGCGACGCGGGCTCGGACCTGCGCCTGGAGATCCTCAACACGAAGGAGGGCGTGTGGCGCTGCCGCACGACCTTCAACTGCACCGAGGCCTGCCCTCGGGGCATCGAGGTGACCAAGGCGATCCAGGAGGTCAAGCGGGCGCTCATCTCCCGCAGCGTCTGAGGTCGTGAGGTCGCACCGCCGGCGGGCCCGGCTCGTCCTGCCTGCCGTCGCCGTGCTGCTCGCCGTGGCGGGGGCGGGCCCGGCGGCGGCGACCGCGTCCCCACCGCCGCGCGAGGTGCCGGCGTGCGAGGCCGGGCTCGTCGACCTCAGCACGCCCGTCGACGACCCCGCGTACGTCTCCGCCGGACCGCTGCCGCCGGTCGACCCGGCCGTCGCCGGTGACGGGCTCGACCGCCCGGGGCTGCTCGTCGACCCAGCGGTCCCGCCTCCCCCGCGCCTGCCCGCCACGGCGTGGCTCGTCGCCGACCTCGACACCGGCGAGGTGCTCGCCGCGTGCAACGCGCACGTGCCGCTCGCCCCCGCGAGCACGCTCAAGGTGCTGACCGCGGTCGCGCTCACCCCCGACCTGCCCGGCGACATGCGCTACCAGGCCAGCCACGCCACCGCGCAGGTCGAGGGCAGCCGCGTCGGCCTCGTGCCCGGCTACTACTACACGGTCGAGGACCTCCTGCACGGCCTGTGGCTCGACAGCGGCAACGACGCCGCGATCGCCTTCGCGGAGATCGCGGGCGGCGAGGAGGTCGCCGTCACCCGCATGCGCGAGACCGCGGTCGCCCTCGGCGCGGTGAGCACCCGGCCGCGCACCCCGCACGGTCTCGACGCACCCGGCCAGGTGAGCACGGTCCACGACCTCGCCGTCCTCGGCCGGGCCGCGCTGGCGGAGCCGCGCTCGGCGCGGCTCGCCGCCACGACGCGGTACTCGTTCCCCGGCCGCGGCACGACGGACGACCCCGACCGTCCCCGCTACGAGATAGCCACCAGCGGGCGGCTCGTCCGCAACTTCGACGGGGCGACAGGGCTCAAGTCGGGCTTCACCCGCGCGGCCGGCGGCGCGTACGTCGGCACGGCCGAGCGGGACGGACGGCGGCTCGTCGCGACCGTGCTGCGCTCCCAGGGCCGGCCGTGGCACCACGCGCGGGACCTCCTCACCTGGGCGTACGGTCCCGGCGCCGCCGCCGCGCCCGTCGGCGTGCTCGCGGACGCACCGCCGGCGCCCGAGCCGGCCCCGGCGACACCCTCACCGGCCGGGTCGACGGCGACGCCTGCCACGTCCCCCGCCACGTCCCCCGCCACGTCCCCCGCCACGTCCCCCGCCCCGTCCCCCGTCGGCTCGGCCGGTCCGTCCGCCCCGCCGCCGCGCCCGGAGCAGTCGGCGGCCTCGCGCGCGCAGCGCGACGACGGCGGGCCCGCGGCGGAACCGACCCACGACGCCGCCGCGGCGCCGGAGACGCTCGGCACGGACGCCGCCGCGACCGGGAGCGACGCCGGCCCGTGGCTCGTGGGAGCGGGCCTGCTCGCGCTCGCCGCTGCGGCGGCGGGGCTGCTCGCGCGGCACCGGCGGCGGAGGACGGGGCGCCCGTGATCGAGCAGACACCCGACGCCGGCTGGTCCGGGCCGTGGCCGGACAAGGCGTTCGTCAACCGCGTCCTCGCCACGGCGCTCACCGCCGGCGAGGAGGTGCTCGCCGCCGGCGCGGGCTCGGCGGACGCCGCTGCCACCATGGAGGCGACGGCGCTCGCCTCGGGTCTGCACCACGTCGAGATCGACGTCACCTTCACCTCGCTCACGATCTCGTGGGTGCCGGGCCCCGACGCCGACCCGACCATCCGCTCGCGCACGGTCGTGCAGCGCTCCCTGGACTACACGCGGCTCGTGCGGGTGCACCGGGTGCTCGGCGACCTCGCCCTCGGCACCGTCTCCCCCGCGGCCGCGGCCGGTCGCCTCGACGTGGTCCGGTCCCTCGACTACCCGTACGGCCGCCGTACGGCGGAGGCCGGGCTCGCCGGGCTCGCGGGGGCGGTCGTCGTGCTGCTGGGCGGCGGCTGGCTCGGCGTGCTGCTCGCGACGGTGTCGACGTACGGCGTGCTCGTCGTCGACCGCGCGGCCCGCGGTCGCGGGCTGCCGCCCTTCTTCGCCACGGCGGCGGCCGCGGCCGGCGTCACCGCCGTCGCGCTGGTCGCCGCGGCGCTCGGGCTGCCGCTGCGCCCAGGGCTCGTCGTGTCCGGCGGGATCGTCGCGCTGCTGCCGTCGGTCGCGCTGCTGTCCGCGGTGCAGGACGCGCTCGCCGGCTACGTGGTGACGGCCGCCGGCCGCTTCGTCGAGGTGTTCGTCGTGCTCGCCGGCATCGCCTCGGGCGTGGGGGCGGCGCTCGCGGTGTCGAGCGCCTTCGGGCTCCCGCTGACCGGCGTCGACGACGAGCTCCCCGCCGCCCCGGTGCTCCAGCAGCTGCTCGGCGGTGCCCTCGCCAGCGCCCTGTTCCTCGTGAGCGTCTACGCGCCGCGCCCGCTGCTCGCCCCGGCCGCCGTCATCGGCGGCCTGTCGACCGCGACCGCGTGGCTGCTGGCGCTCACCGGCACACCCGCGGTGTTCGACACCGCCCTGACCGCGGTGGTCGTCGGGACGGTCGCCGTCGTGGTCGCGGGCCGGCTCAACGTGCCGAGCCTCGTGCTCGCCGTCGCCGGGTTCGTGCCGCTGCTGCCCGGGCTCGCGCTGTACCGCGGCATGTTCCGGGTGTCGCAGGGCGAGACCACGCTCGGCATCGTCACGCTCACCGCCGCCGTGGGGACGGTGTTCGCCCTCGCGTCCGGCATCGTGCTCGGCGACCTCGCCGCGACCCGCCTGCGCCGGCTGCGACGGCTGTGGGACCGCTCGGCGCACACGCTGGTCGCGCTGCGGGACCGCACCGTGCGGCCGCGGCCGTACGGCCGGAGCCTGCCGGGCCGGTTCGTCGGCCCGTCGGTGGGCGTGGCCCGCCGCACCGGCCAGCGCCGACGGCACCCGCACCGCCGCGGCGACACCGGCTGACGGGCCGGGACCGTCGGCCGGGTGACGGGCGGCCCCGTGGGCGCGGCCTCCGGTCGACGGCAGTCAGTCGTCGCGGGCCCGCGCCACGCCGCCGACGACGGCCCGCACGGCGGCGCCCGTCGCCTGGACGAGTGCGACCGCGCTTGCACCGAGCACGACGCCCGCGCCGAGCACGGCTCGGTCGGTCCAGCGCACGGGCAGCGCGGGGGGCAAGGGCGTGGGCCCCGCGTCGTCCACGACCGGCTCACCCGGCTCGACGACCGGACGGAGCTCCGAGGTCGGCCCGACCGCGACCCACGAGGCGCCGAGGAGCATGACGCGGGCGGTCAGGTTGAGCCACACGAACAGCGCGAGGATGCCGACGAACGGCGTGAGGAAGCCGAACCCGCCCCCGACGTTGCCGAGGACCTGCCCGACGAGCTGGCGCAGCAGCACGGTGCCCACCGCCGCGATGAGCGCCCCGCCGAGCACCCGCCGGAGCGGCTCGCCGCTGTTGGCGAGCACCTTGAACAGGACGGCGTACAGCACGGTGTTCAGCGCGAGGGTCAGCAGCGCGACGACCACCGCGAGCGCGACGGTCCCCGCGGTGCTGCCCTCGAGGCCGACGAGGCGCAGCAGCTGCCGCCCCACCGAGGTGGAGACGAGGTCGGCGACGGCCGAGACCACGAGCAGCAGGCCGAGGCTCACGAGCACGGCGAGGTCGAACAGCTTGACGCGCACCGGGTCCAGCGCCATGACCGGCAGACGGAACATGCCCCGGATGCCTTCGCGCAGCGCGGCGATCCACCCCAGGCCGGTGAACAGCAGGGTGACGGCACCGATGACGGCGGACAGACCGAGCGCGAAGCGGTTGCTGGCCGCCTCGCGCAGGTCGCTCTCGGACACGATGCCGCCCTGCGGCCCCAGGTCCTCCGTGACGCCACCGTCGTCGGTACCGGCGTCCGACGCCCCGGCCTCGTCCGGGGCGATGAGACCGGGCACCGCGTCGGAGACGATGTCGATCGTCCGGTCCTGCACCGCCTCGTTGCCGCCGGCGACGAGTCCGAGGACCGCCACCCCGAGCACGAGCAGCGGGAAGATGGCGAAGACGCCGAAGAAGGCGATTCCCGCCGACAGCAGCGCCCCGCGGGACTGGCCGAAGCGCTCGTTCGTGCGCCACGGGCGCGAGCGCATGGCGGCGCCCACGGCCCCCTTGGCGGTGTCGACGACGCTCACGTGATCCACTCCACCACGACCCCGCAGGTCAGGCACCTCGACAGGCCGCGCCGGCACCGCCGTCCGCGGCCAGGGGCGCCAGCGACACGACCCGCCACACGCCGTCGGCGTCGCACCGGAACAGCGACACGTGCTCGACCGTGAAACGGGCCTCGAACCCGGCCAGGTCGCGCTCGGCCCGGTCGAGGGCGGCGTCCGGCACGTCGTGCCCGACCGTCACGTGCGGGTGGTACGGGAAGCGCAGCTCCCGCGCGAGCGGGCCGCAGCGCAGGCGCGACTGCAGCGCGTCGCACTCGGTCGCGCCGGCGGCCACGCGCACGAAGGACACCTGGCTGACGGGCCGGAAGGTGCCGGCACCGGCGAGGTGGAGGACGAACGGCTCGCAGCCGGCGGCGCGCTCGCGCACGTGCGCGGCGACAGCCTCGACCTGACCGGGCGCGACGACGAGCGGCGGCACGAGGGTGACGTGCGGCGGCACGGACCGCGCGACGGGGTCGCCCGTGGCCGCCCGCCGCTCGACGAGCTCACCGGCCCACGGCTCCGGGACGGCGACCGCGAGGCCGAGGGTGACCCCGTCCGCGCCGGCGGGGGTGTCGGGGTCGAGGACGGCGTCGTCCCAGGAGGTCGTCACGCTGGGGTGCCGTGCGCCTCAGGCGGTCCGCACGGGCGAGGCGGGCAGGAACCCGACACGGTCGTACACGCGCGCGAGGGTGGCCGAGGCCACCTCGCGGGCCCGGGCGGCACCGTCGGCGAGGAGACGGTCGAGCTCGGCGGGGTCGTCGAGCAGCGCGGTGAAGCGCTCCTGGAACGGCCCGAGCTCGGCGAGGACGGCCTCGGCGACGTCCGCCTTGAGGTCGCCGTAGCCCTTGCCCTCGTAGCCGGTGGCGGCCGCCTGCGGCGTCGTGCCGGTGAGGGCGGCGAGGATGCCGAGCAGGTTGGACACCCCGGGCTTGGCCTGGGTGTCGAAGCGGACGTCCCGCTCGGTGTCGGTGACGGCGGAGCGGATGCGCTTGGCGACGACCTTCGGGTCGTCGAGCAGGTCGACGAGACCGGTCTGGCTCGCGGCCGACTTCGACATCTTCGACGTCGGGTCCTGCAGGTCCATGATCTTGGCGGTGCCACCGAGGATGTACGGCTCGGGCACGACGAAGGTGGTGCCGAAGCGGGAGTTGAACCGCTGCGCGAGGTCGCGGGTGAGCTCGAGGTGCTGGCGCTGGTCCTCGCCCACCGGCACGAGGTCGGCGTCGTAGAGCAGGATGTCGGCCGCCTGCAGGACCGGGTACGTGAACAGCCCGACGCTCGCCCGCTCGGCGCCGCCGCGGGCCGACTTGTCCTTGAACTGGGTCATGCGGCTCGCCTCGCCGAACCCGGTGAGGCAGCCGAGCACCCACGCGAGCTGCGCGTGCTCGGGGGCGTGGCTCTGCACGAAGACCGTGCTGCGGGCGGGGTCGACGCCGGCCGCGAGGTACTGCGCGGCGGTGCGCCGGCTGCGCGCGCGGAGCACGGCGGGGTCGACCTCGACGGTGATGGCGTGGAGGTCGACGACGCAGTAGAAGGCGTCGTGGTCCTCCTGGACCGCCACCCACTGCCGCAGCGCCCCCAGGTAGTTGCCGAGGTGGAGCGAGTCCGACGTCGGCTGCATGCCCGAGAACACGCGGGCGGTGCGGGTGTCCTGGTCTCCGTCGTCGGGACGCGGGCCCGCCGTGCGGGCCCCGGCGACCGCGGTCGGTCCGGGAGGAGTCACCCGTCCATCATGTCAGCCGCCGCGGGCCGTCCCGTCCGTCCGTCCGGGGCTCACCCGTGCCCCCGTGGGGCGTAGGCGGACGCTCACCCTCCGTCCGGGTCGACGGCCGTCACCTCGAGCAGCAGGCCCGCCGCCGGGTGCAGCACGGGCAGGGCGACGCCGTGCGCCGAGAGCGCCCGCCCGCCCACCTCCAGGGCGTCCGCGGTCCAGGCCGGGGGCGCGTTCACGGCCCCTGCGGGGGCCGGGTCGGCGCGGCCCGTCGCGTCGACGAGCCGCACGCGGTACCGGCGCGACGGGTCGAGACCGGGCAGGCGCAGCAGACCCGGCAGGACGTCGGCGCCCGTCGTCAGCCGCACGTACGCGTAGACCGCGTGGTCGCGCGCGGCGGACACGACGCCGTGCAGCCACGCCCCGTCGCGCTCGTCGCCGCGGACCGTCCGCCCGCCGTGCAGCAGCGGTCGCAGCCGCTTGTGCAGGGCGACCCAGCCCGCGAGCCGGTCGAGCTCCGCCTCGTCGCACGCGCTCACGTCGAACTCCAGCCCCGCGTGGCCGAACAGCGCGGTGATGCAGCGCAGGTCGAGGTCGAGCACCCGCCCGGTCGTGTGCGAGTGCTCGGGCCCCACGTGGGTGCCCATGAGCTCCGGCGGCACCAGCAGCGACGTCCAGCGCTGGATGGCCTGCCGCTCCAGGGCGTCGTTGCAGTCGCTGGTCCAGACCCGCTGGGTGTGCTCGAGCACGCCGAGGTCGACGCGGGCGCCGCCGGAGGAGCACGACTCGACCTCCAGGCCTGGGTGCCGCTCCTGCAGCTCGGCCATGAGCCGGTAGGCGGCCTCGGTCTGCCGGTGGACGGCGGCACGACCGCGGGCGTCCACCGCCTCGTGCAGGTCGCGGTTGTGGTCCCACTTGAGGTAGTCGGGGCGCACGTCGGCGAGCACGCGGTCGAGTGCGTCGAGCACGTGGGCGTACGCGGCCGGCTCGGTGAGGTCGAGCACCTGCTGGTGCCGCCACGACCGGGTGCCGCGCACGGCCTCCGCGGACCCGGTCCCGCGCGTGAGCGGGCCCAGGACCCACTCGGGGTGCGCCCGGGCGAGCCCGGAGTCGGGGTTCACCATCTCCGGCTCCACCCACAGCCCGACCTGCATGCCGTGGGCGCGGACGCGGTCGGCGAACGGGCCGAGGTCCGCGGGCCACACGTCCGGGTCCACCACCCAGTCGCCGAGGCCACGGGTGTCGTCGCGGCGGCCGAGGAACCACCCGTCGTCGAGCACGACCCGCTCGACCCCGATCCGCGCCGCGGCGTCGACGAGCCGCGCGACCCGGTCGTGGTCGTGGTCGAAGTAGACCGCCTCCCACGAGTTGAGCGTCACCGGCCGCGGCGTGCGCGGGTGGGCCGCGCGGGCCCGCACGTGCGCGTGCAGGCGGGCCGAGAGCCCGTCGAGGCCGTCGTCGGCGCGGACGAACAGGACCGGCGGCGACGTGTACGTCTCCCCCGCGCCGAGCCGCACCTCCCCCGGCCGGAGCAGCTCGCCGCCCGCGAGCACGCCGGCGTGGCGCCCGGCGCCCTCGGGCAGCCGGTCGGCGAGGTGGACGTGGTCGCCGCTCCACGCGACGTGCACGGCGGCGACCTCGCCGTCGCGCCAGCCGAAGCCGGCCCCGCCGGCGACGAGCAGCAGCGTCGCGTCGTGGCCGGTGCGCCCGCGCCGGGACTCGCGGACCCGCCCGCCGTGCCGCAGGGGCAGCCGCTGCGGGTGCCGCTCGCGGCACCAGCGACCGGTGAGGTCGAGCAGCTCGTCGGCCTCGACCGGCAGCGGCACCACGGCGAGGAGCGCGTCGAGGTCGAGCGGGTCGTCGTCGGCCGACGCGGTCGACGTGACGGCGTGGACGACGCGCAGCACACCGTGCGCGTCGAGGTCGAGCTCGCTGCGCAGCCGGAGCCGCGCGCCCTCCTCCTCCGCGTCGACGACGAGCCGGGTGCCCTCGCGCACGACCGACGCCCTCGACCAGCGTCCGGTCACGGCCCTCCCACCGCGGTGCCCGGCCACCGCCGGGCGCCCGGACCAGCCGTCGGCCTCGCTCGGCAGCAGCGTGAGCGGCCAGGGCGCGTCGAGCGCGCTGTGCGGCACGGGCCTCGACCCGGCGCGCAGCAGCGCGGCGAGGTCGGCCCCCGGGGGCTCCCCGTCGCCCCACAGGTCCGCGCCCCAGTGGACGAGCTCGGGCAGCCCGTCGCGCTCGGCGAGCACGAGGCAGCTGCCGCCGCCCCGGAGCACGTGCACGGCGGCGGTGTCGGCAACGCTCATGTCACCCCTTGTTGGCGCCGAGCGTGAGCCCGGACACGAAGTGCCGCTGCAGCGCGAGGAACACGACGATCGTCGGCACCGCGACGATGGCGGAGCCCGCGGACAGCAGGTTGTAGTCGACGAAGAACTCGCCCTGGAGGTTCTGCAGGGCGCTGGTGACGGGCCGCTTGTCCCCGGTCGACATGAAGGCGACCGCCCAGAAGAAGTCGTTGTACACCCACGTCACCTGCAGCGTCGCGAGCGCCGCGAGCGGCGGGCGGCACAGCGGCAGGACGATCTGCCAGTACTGCCGCCACACGCCCGCCCCGTCGACGAAGGCGGCCTCGGTGAGCTCCTTCGGCAGCGTCTTCATGTAGTTGCTCAGCACGAAGGTGCAGAAGCCCATCTGGAACGCGATGTGGGTGAGGATGACCGCCCAGTACGTGTCGTACAGGCCGACCCAGTTGTACCAGCGGAACAGCGGGATGAGCAGGCCCTGCTGCGGCAGCAGGTTGGCGGCGGTGAAGAAGATGAGCATGGGGATGTTGAGCGCCCACGAGAACCGCGCGAGCACGAACGCCGCCATGCTCGACAGGGCCAGCGTGACGAGCACCGAGGGCACCGTGATCACGACGGAGTTCCAGAAGTACTGGGTGAAGTCGCCCCGGCCCCACGCGTCGGCGTAGTTGTCGAGGGTGAACCCGCCGAAGGAGAGGTAGCCGTTGACGGTCGTGTACTCGTAGTCCCGGAAGCTGTTGTAGAACGCCCACGCGACGGGGAACAGCCACAGCAGCGACGTCGCGAGCAGGAACACGTACAGCACGACCCGCGCGGGTGTGACGCGACGGCGTCGCGCGGGCGCGCGCGGCGGACGCCCCGTCTGCCCCGGGACGCGCGTGTCCGGCGTCGTGCCG
This sequence comes from Aquipuribacter sp. SD81, assembly GCF_037153975.1. Classification (NCBI taxonomy): domain Bacteria; kingdom Bacillati; phylum Actinomycetota; class Actinomycetes; order Micrococcales; family Intrasporangiaceae; genus Aquipuribacter; species Aquipuribacter sp. SD81. The sequence goes on along the minus strand of NZ_JBBAYJ010000001.1, from coordinate 172,221 downwards.
GTCGCGCCCGTGGTCGCGGGCGAGCTCGCGGTGCTCATCGCTTCTCCTCCCGCAGGATGGTCCCGAGGTACACGACGATGAACACGACGCTGATGAGGATGAGGATCGTCGCGATCGCCGACCCGAAGCCGACGAGCGTCGCCTCGCCGATGAGGTTCGCCGTCACGAGCGCGCTCAGCAGCTCCAGGCCGTTGCGTCCACGGTTGATCACCCACACGAGGTCGAAGGCGCGCAGCGACTCGATGACGGTGATGACGAGCACGACGATGTTGATGGGCGCGAGCGTCGGGAACACGACGCTGAAGAAGGTCCTGGCCTCCGAGGCGCCGTCCATCTGAGCCGCCTCGCGCAGCGCCGGGTCGACGGCCTTGAGCCCGGCCAGGTACAGGAGCATGACGTAGCCGACGTGGCGCCACGACGCGGCGACGAGCACCGCCCAGATGTTGATGCTCGGGTCGCCGTACCAGTCGATCCGCTCGGCGCCCTCCAGGCCGAGCAGCGCGTTGATGAGCCCCTGGTCGCGGCTGTACTGCAGCTGCCAGATGAAGCCCGCGAGCGCGAGCGACAGCACGACCGGCAGGTACAGGGCGCTGCGGTAGAACCACGAGCCGCGCAGCTCCCGGTCCAGCAGCACGGCCATGAACATGCCGAGCGGCGTCGCCACGAGGAAGAAGACCCCGAGCCACAGCAGGTTGTTGCGGACCGCGACGTCGAACTGCGGGTAGTTCGTCACCACGTCGTCGTAGTTCTGCAGCCCGACGGGGTTGGCCCGGTCGAGGCTGCCGATGCCGTTCCAGTCGGTGAACGACAGGGCGATCGTCGCCAGCGTCGGCAGCCACACGATCGAGAGCACGATGACGGCCGGGACACCGACCATGAGGCCGAGCACGACCCGGTCGCGCCCGGTGAGCAGCCGCACCGGACGGCGCCGACCCGGCGCGGCGGCGGGGCGGCCCCCGCCGGCCGGGGCCGGCGGGGGCGCCTGCGGGGTGGAGACGGTCATGAGCGGCTCACCCCTCGCCGGTGAACAGGCGCTCCTTGCCGGCCTGCAGGTCCGACAGGACCGTGTCGATGTCGGAGGGGTTGTTGAGGAAGGTCTGCAGCGTCGGGATGACGACGGTGGAGGCGAAGTCCGGCCGCGTGTCGCGGTCGAGGAACTGCGCGATCCCGTCGGCGTTGCTGATGAGCTCGACGGCCTTCTGCTGCAGCGGCGTGTAGCCGGAGGTGTCGGCGTCGCTGTGGGCGGCGATGTTGTTCGGGTTGGTCGCGATGTAGATGTTGCCCGCCTCGGCGGAACCGATGAAGCGGAGGAACTCCTTTGCGGCCTCCTCGTTCTCGGGGCTCGCCGTCATCATGTAGCCGTCGATGGGCGCGTCGAGGGCGCCGGAGCCGATCTCGGGGTCGATCTCGGGGAAGGTGAAGAAGTCGAGGTCGTCGCGCTCCTCCTCCGGGAACTGCTCGCCGACGAACATGCCGAGGACGTACATCGCGGACTCGCCGTTGACCAGCGACGCGGCGGCGTCCTGCCACGTGCGGCCGTTGGGGTCGGCCTGGTGGAAGGGCAGCAGCTCGGCCCACTGCTCGAAGACGGCTCGCACCTCGCCGGAGTCCCAGTCCTGGTTCCCGGCCATGAGGTCGATGTGGTAGTCGTACCCGTTGATCCGCATGTTGAGGATGTCGAAGGTGCCCATGGCGGGCCAGCCGTCCTGGTCGCCGAGCGCGACGGGCGTGAGGCCGGCGCCCTGGATCTCCTCGCACAGCGCGGTGAAGTCGTCGAGGGTCTCCGGGATCGCCCAGCCGTTCTCCTCGAAGACGCTCTTCCGGTAGAAGACGGCCCACGGGTAGTTGTAGAGCGGGACGAAGATCTGCCGGTCGCCGTTGCTCGAGGCCTCGCGGAAGGCCTCGGTGAAGCCGTCGCCGATGTCGTCCCACACGTCGCTGATGTCGCCGATGAAGCCCTGGTCGTCGAAGAAGCGGGCCCGGTAGCCGGCGAACCACGTGAAGGTGTCCTGCGGGCTGCCCTGCAGGTAGGAGTTGATCGACTCCTGGAAGGACTCGTTGTCCTGGACGTTGACCTCGACGTCGATGCCCGTCGCCTCGGTGAACGCCGCGATCATGGCGTCCTCGGCGGCGCGGGGGACCTCGTCGCCGCGGTTGGACCCGAGGCTCGTGGAGCCGGCGGCCTCGCCGCCGCCACCGGCGGAGGCGCTGTCGGTGCTGCCGCCGTCGCCGCACGCGGCCAGCAGGCCCGCGGCGCCCACGGCACCGGCGCCGCCGAGGACGGCCCGACGGGGCACGACGAGGCCCGAGCTACGGCGCACGAGGCCGGGCAGGTGCGGGGACGGGAGACGCTGAGCCACTGGGCCCTCCTGGGTTCACTCGACGGTGAGTCGTCGACCTCGCAGGTTCGGTCAGGTTCGAACACAGATCGACGTCGATCGGCGTGACTCAAACAGCGCCCCGAGGCGGTGTCAAGGGGTCCGAATTCGTGTGACCGCTCACTCAACTGCACCGTTACGGCTCCGTGATGCTCGGCGCGTCGGTGTCCGGTTCTGTTGACTCGCGCGACGATCACCGACGAGAGTGTGCGCTCATGAGAGCGTGGCCGGGCGACCGCCTGCTGCTCGGCGGCGACTACAACCCCGAGCAGTGGCCGGAGGAGACCCTCGACGACGACGTCGAGCGGATGCGGGAGGCGGGCGTCGGCTTCGCGACCGTCGGCGTGTTCGCGTGGGCGCTGCTGGAGCCGGACCCGGGCCGGTACGAGACGGCGTGGCTGGACCGCGTCCTGGACCGGCTGCACGCCGCCGACGTCGTGGTCGACCTCGCGACGGCCACCGCGTCGCCGCCGCCGTGGTTCGCGCGCCTGCACCCCGAGGCGATGCCCGTGAGCCGGGAGGGGCTGCGGCTGTCCCACGGCAGCCGGCAGACGTGGTGCCCGTCGAGCCCCGCCTTCCGCGAGCGCAGCCTCGCGCTCGTCGACGTGCTGGCCCGCCGCTACGCCGGTCACCCGGCGCTCGGCATGTGGCACGTGGGCAACGAGTTCGGCTGCCACAACCTCATGTGCTTCTGCGACACGTCGGCCGCGCACTTCCGCGGCTGGCTGCAGGGCCGCTACGGCACCCCCGGCGACCTCGCCGCCGGGCTGGACCGGCTCAACGAGGCATGGGGCACGACCTTCTGGTCGCAGCGCTACACGAGCTGGGACGACGTCGTCCCGCCCCGGCTCACCACGGCGATCCCCAACCCGACGGCCGAGCTCGACTGGCGCCGCTTCTGCTCCGACGCCTCGCTCGAGCAGCACCTCGCCGAGCGGGACCTGCTGCACGAGCTGTCCCCCGGCGTGCCGGTGACGACCAACTTCATGGTCGGCTTCTCCTTCGAGGGCCTGGACTACCACCGCTGGGCCCCGCACCAGGACGTCGTGAGCAACGACCACTACCTCGCCGCGCACCTCCCGGACGCGCACGTCGAGCTCGCCATGAGCGCCGACGTCACGCGCGGGCACGCCGGTGGGCAGCCGTGGGTCCTCATGGAGCACTCGACGTCGGCGGTCAACTGGCAGCCGGTCAACACCGCCAAGCCCCCGGGTCAGATGCTGCGCGACAGCCTCGCCCACGTCGCCCGCGGCGCCGACGCCGTGGGCTTCTTCCAGTGGCGGGCCTCGCGGGCCGGCGCGGAGAAGTACCACTCGGCCCTGCTGCCCCACGCCGGCACGGACACGCGCCGCTGGCGCGAGGTCGTCGAGCTGGGCCGCGTCCTCGCGGCGTGCCGCGAGGTCGCGGGCAGCCGGACCGTCGCCGACGTCGCCCTCGTCCACGACTACGAGGCGATGTGGACGACCGACGCCGCGTCCACCCCGTCGCAGCTGCACCGCTACCGCGACGAACTGCGGGCCTGGTACGGCGCCGCGTGGCGGGCCGGTCTCGGCGTGCAGGGCGAGCACCCCGAGGCCGACCTCACCGGCTACCGGGTCGTGCTCGTGCCGAGCCTGCACCTGGTCTCCGACGCGGGCGCGGCGAGCATCGCCGACGCGGCGGCGGCCGGCGCGCAGGTCCTCGTCACGTACTTCTCCGGCACCGTCGACCCCGGCGACCACATCCGCCTCGGCGGCTACCCCGGCGCCTTCCGGGACCTGCTCGGGGTGCGCGTGGAGGAGTTCGCGCCGCTGCTGCCGGGCGCCGAGGTCGGGCTGCGCACCCCCGCCGGGTCGGCGGTCCCGCAGCTGGACCGCGCGCGCGGCAGCGTGTGGTCGGAGTGGCTGCGGGCGGCCCCCGGAACCGACGTGGTCGCGGACTTCGCCGACGGGCCGACGGCCGGCGACCCGGCCCTGACCCGGCGCCGGGTGGGCGACGGCGCGGCCTGGTACTGCGCCACCCGCCTCGCGCCGGCCGGGACCGACGCGGTCGTCGGCGCCCTCGCCGAGGCCGCGGGCGCCCGACCGGTGGTGCCGGGCCTGCCGGCCGGCGTCGACGCCGTCCGGCGCCGCGGGGACGACGGCGCCTCGTGGGTGTTCGTCCTCGACCACACCGGGGCGGGCGCGAGCGTCCCGCTCACGGGCACCGACCTCGTGACGGGTCGGAACTGCTCCCCCGGCGAGCCGCTGGAGGTGGCGCCCGGCGGGGTCGCCGTCGTGCGGGAGGCCGGCTCGTGACCGCCCTCGCCCGCCAGCGCCAGCAGGCGATCCTCGAGCAGGTGCGCCGCGACGGCGCCGTGCGGGTCGGCGAGCTCGTGGAGTCCCTCGGTGTGTCCGACATGACGGTGCGCCGCGACATCGCCCAGCTCGCCGACCGGGGGCTGCTCGTGCGGGTGCACGGCGGGGCGACCCTCGCCGACGCGCCCCACACCGGCTTCGAGCCGTCGTTCCGGACCAAGCTCGGCGAGCAGCGCGAGGAGAAGCTCGCCGTCGCACGGCTCGCCGCCACCCTCGTCGGGCCCGGCTCGACCGTCGCGCTGTCGGCCGGCACGACGACCCTCGCGCTCGCGGAGGAGCTGCGGGACGTCCCCGACCTCACCGTCGTGACGAACTCCGTACCCGTCGCCGACGCCCTGCACGACCCCGACCGGCGCGACCGGACCGTCGTGCTCACCGGCGGCACCCGGACACCGTCGGACGCGCTGGTCGGTCCGGTCGCGGTGGCCGCACTGCGCGACCTGCACGTGGACACCCTCTTCCTCGGCGTCCACGGCTTCAGCGAGAGGACGGGGTGCACGAGCCCGAACATGGTGGAGGCGCAGACCAACAAGGCGATGATCGCGGCCGCCGGGCGCACCGTCGTGGTCGCCGACCACACGAAGCTGCGCCTCGTCGGGCTGTCGACCATCGTCGGGCTCGACGACGTCGACGTACTCGTCACCGACTCCGGCGTCGCCGCGCAGGATCGGGCGATGCTCGCCGGTCACGTCGGCCGCCTGCTGGTCGCCGAGGCCAACGGGGCTGACGCGCAGGAGCACGCATGAGCACGCACCACCTCGACCCGGCCACGTCCCTGACGGGCCACCGCGTCCACCGCAGCCGGGTCCGGCTCGCCGACGGCCGGGACCTCTTCTACTTCGACGACACCGAGCCGTGGGTCTCCGGCGCCGTCCGCGACGGCGAGGACACGCGCGACCTGCCGCCGCTCGGCCCGTCGGCGCGCATGCGACGCGACCCGCTGACCGGTGAGTGGGTGCCGCTCGCCTCGCACCGCATGAACCGGACCCACCTGCCCCCGCGCGAGGCGTGCCCGCTGTGCCCGACGCAGCCGGGCGGTCACCCGAGCGAGGTGCCGGCGGCGGACTACGACGTCGTCGTGTTCGAGAACCGCTTCCCGTCCCTCAACCCGCGCGATCCCGGCCCGGACTCCCTCGTCGACGGGGAGGGGCTGTGGCCCGAGCGCGCGGCGGCGGGGCGCTGCGAGGTCGTGTGCTTCACCAGCGACCACGAGTCCACCTTCGCCGAGCTCCCGGTGGCGCGCGTGCGGACCGTGGTCGAGGCGTGGGCGGACCGGACGGCCGAGCTGTCGCGGCTGCCGCACGTGCGCAGCGTGTTCTGCTTCGAGAACCGCGGCCGCGAGATCGGCGTCACGCTCACCCACCCCCACGGTCAGGTGTACGCCTACCCGTACGTGCCGCCGCGCTCGGCGCAGCACGTCGCCCGGGCCGCCGAGCACCACGCGGCGACCGGGCGCGACCTGCTCGGCGACGTGCTGGCCGCCGAGCGGCGCAGCGCGCGCCGGGTCGTGCTCTCCGGGGAGCACTGGACGGCGTTCGTGCCCGCGGCCGCGCGCTGGCCGGTCGAGGTGCACCTCGTGCCGCACCGCCACGTGCTCGACCTCTCGGGCCTCGGCGGCGCCGAGCGCGACGAGCTCGCGGTGCTGTACCGGCGGCTGCTCCGCCTGCTCGACGGGTTCTTCGTCGACGACGACGGCGGGCCCATCACGCTGCCGTACATCGCCGGGTGGTTCGCGGCGCCGTTCGGGCCCGAGCGCGAGGGAGACCCGGCGACGCTGCCCCGGCTGCACCTGCAGGTGTTCTCGGTCCTGCGGGCCGCGGGCAAGCTGAAGTACCTCGCGGGCTCGGAGTCCGGGCAGGGCGCGTGGGTCTCCGACACCACGCCGGAGCGCATCGCCGACCGCCTCGCCGAGGTCGCCGGGCAGGACGGGTACGCGTGAGCGCCGACGTCCCGCGGTGGGCGCCCGTCCCGGACCCCGACGATCACCTCGCCGCGGTCCTCGCCGCCTTCGACGACGCCCACGGCGGCCGGCCCGACGGCGTGTGGCAGGCACCCGGTCGCGTCAACCTCGTCGGGGAGCACGTCGACTACAACGGCGGCCCCGTCCTGCCGTTCGCGGTGCCGCACCGCGGTCTCGTCGCGGTCCGGGTGCGCGACGACGGCGAGGTCCACCTCGCCTCCCGGCAGGAGCGCGCGACGTGGTCGGGTCCGGTGGCGTCGCTCGCCCCCGGCGAGGTGCCCGGCTGGGCCGGGTACGCCGCGGGCGTCGTGTGGGCGCTCCGCGAGGCCGGTCACGACGTGCCGGGCCTCGACGTGGCCGTCGACGGCCGGGTGCCGCTCGGTGCGGGCCTGTCGTCGTCGGCCTCGCTCACGTGCGCGGTCGCGGTGGCTGTGGCGGACCTGCTCGGGCTGCCGGGGGCCGACGCGGCGGACGGGGCGGGACGGCGCGCGCTCGCCGACGCGTGCGTCCGCGCCGAGAACGACTTCGCCGGCGCGCCGACCGGTGGCATGGACCAGGCGGTCGTGCTGCGCGGACGCGCCGGGCACGCGCTGCTCCTGGACTGCACGACGTTCGACGCCGAGCACGTGCCCGTGCCGGCCGACGCCGAGCTGCTCGTGGTCGACACCCGCAGCCACCACGCGCTCGTCGACGGCCGCTACGGCGGGCGTCGCGCCACGTGCGAGCGCGCGGCCGCGCTGCTCGGCGTCGACCGGCTCGCCGACCTCGCGCCGGACTCCCCCGGCAGCCCCGCCACGCACCCCGCCACCGACCCCACTGCCCTGGACGACGTGCTCGCCCGGCTGCCCGACGAGGAGCTGCGCGCCGCGGTGCGGCACGTGCTCACCGAGGTCGGGCGGGTGCGCGCGGTCGCGGCGCTGCTGCGCGAGGGCACTCTCGCCGGCACCGGGCGGCAGCTCGTCGCCTCGCACGCCTCCATGCGCGACGACTTCCGCATCTCCACCCCCGAGCTCGACCTCGTCGTCGAGACGGCCGTCGCCGCCGGGGCCCACGGCGCACGGATGACCGGTGGCGGCTTCGGCGGCTCGGCCGTCGCGGTCGTGCCGCCCGGCGGTATCGAGCTCGTCGCCGAAGCCGTCACACGAGCGGCGGCACGCGCCGGGCTTACGCAGCCCCAGCTGCTGAGGGTGCAGCCGTCGGCGCCGGCCGGGCGGCTCGGGTAGGCCGCCGGAGGGCGGGGTGGCAGGAGCACCGTCAGGTGTCGGACGGCGATGGCGCTCGTGCCACGTCCGAACGCGTCGTCAGATGGCGTACCTGAGCGGGACAGCAAGCCGGACGGGCGCAACGGGACGGCACCCCGATACGCCCAGACTGAGGCGCCCCTGGGCGGTGGTCCCGGCCAGGGGTTGGCTGCTGGGACGCCGAAGGTCAGATGTCACCTGTCCGTGCAGCGGTCCCGACCGCTACCCGGTCAGCGTTCGGCTGGGCAGCGCCGCCACTCGCCGCATCCGGACGCCGGCACCACCAGGCCGAGCACGATCAGTCAGGCGGGGCCCGGACTGCCTCGGGCTCAGCCAACCGGAGCCAGGCGGCCGCCTCGAAAGGTGCGCCGGTAGGCCTGGGGCGACGTGCCGACCCGGCGGGCGAAGTGGTGCCGCAGCGTCGTGGCGGTCCCGAGGCCGCTGCGCCGGGCCACCTCGTCGACCGACAGGTCTGTGGTCTCCAGCAGGTGCTGCGCGCGGGTTACGCGCTGGGCCAGCAGCCAGGCGTGCGGTGAGGAGCCCGTCGCGGCCCGGAAGTGCCGGGCGAAGCTTCGGCTCGACATGAGCGACCGGCTCGCGAGCTCCTCGACGCCGAGGTCCACATCGAGGTTCTCCTGCGCCCAGACGAGGGTGTCGCGCAGCCGCGACGTGTCGTCCACCTCGGGCACGGCGGCGGTCATGAACTGGGTCTGCCCGCCGTCGCGGTGGGGCGGGACGACCATCCGGCGGGCGACCGCGTTGGCCACCGCGGCGCCGTGCTCACGGCGCAGCAGGTGCAGGCAGGTGTCGATCCCTGCGGCGGTGCCGGCGCTGGAGAAGATCGGGTCGTCGTCGACGTAGAGGACGTCGGGGTCCACCGTGACGGCGGGGTAGCGACGGGCCAGCTCGGCCGCGTTGCGCCAGTGGGTCGCCACCGTCCGGCCGTCCAACAGCCCGGACTCCGCGACCACGAACGCCCCGCTGCAGTGGCTCATCACGCGCCCGCCCCGCGCGACGGTGTCGCGCAGGCCCTGCAGCAGCGCCTCCGACGGCATGGCGGCACCGTGCTCCCAACCCAGGACGCACACCAGGTCCGCCGTGGCCATCCGATCCAGCCCGTGCTCGGGCAGGATCTGCAGGCCGGTGTCGGTCCGCACCGCCCCGGGCCGCTCGGCCACGACCGCGAAGTCGTAGGAAGGGAGCCCGTCGTCGCTGCGGTCGTAGCCGAACACCTCCGACACCACGCCGAGCCCGAAGGCACCGACACCGTCGTAGACCACAGCCACCACGTCCTTCAGCACGCGTCCAGCATGGCAGAAAACGAGCGACCTCGGGCAGATCTGCCACTGGTCAGGTCAGCTGCTCGAGCGGACCGTGGTCACGCACCCACGAGGGTGCCCTGACTGGAGGAACGACACATGGCACTGATGACGACGGTGAGGAGATCGAGCCGGTCGCAGTCGGCGACGCGAGTCGAGGCCGACGGGTTCGAGCGGGCGGCGGCGGACACCGCAGACGCTCTGGACGCCACCGCGGACGGCCTGGACGTCCTCGTCAGACGAGTTCTGGACTGCCCCGACGGGGTGGCCGACGACGTCATCGCCGAGGCGGTCCGTGGCCTCGAGGCGCTGGGGGGCGGAACGCTGGGCGAGACGGTGGGCGATGCCCGGGTCCTGCTGCAGCGTCGCTTCAGTCGCGCTCTGGGGCGCTCCGGCTGGACGAGCGGAGGCGCCTGAGATGCTGGCCTCTGTCGCCCTCATCACGTCGTTCGTCCTGGTGCTCGCGCTCCTGGGTCTGCCCCGGCGTGGCTCCGAGGCGCCCGTGACTACCACCGCGGCCGTGCTGGTCCGGCAGGGCCTCGGCACCCTGCAGACGCTCAACGAGCGGCAGGACCACCGCCTGCGCCGTCCCGGGACCGGCCCGTTCCGGCCCTCGGCCGCCCGCCGGCCGGAACCGTGCGGCTGCGCCGCATGAGCACCGCCGACAGCCACGCGGTCCTGCGGCACGACGTCGAACGCTCGGCCGACACGCTGCGTGGGTGGGCTCTTGACGAGGACCTGAAGAGCCGGGTGCTCTCGGAGCCCACCTGGGCCGCCATGGCCGGTCGAGTCGCCCGGCGCTACACGGCAGGGGATGACGTCGCATCAGCCCTCGACGCCGCCCGGGCGGTCGCGGCACGCGGCCACCGGGTGAGCGTCGAGTACGTCGGTGAGAGTGTGCGCGACGCCGCCGTCGCCCGCGCCGAGGCCGCCGTGTTCGTCGACCTCGCGACCGCCCTGAAGGCAGCCCGTGTCGCGAGCACGGTGTCCTTCGACCTGTCCCACATCGGCCTGCTCGTCGACCCGGACCTCGCCGCCGACCACGTCCAGCAGATCGCCACGGCCGCGGCCCCGGGGACCGTCCTGATGATCTCGGCCGAGGGCTCCGACCGCACCGACGCCGTGCTGGACCTTTACGACTCCCTGGCCGACGCGGGCCTCCCGGTCGGTGTCACGCTGCAGGCCCGCCTACACCGCACCCCGGACGACCTCCCCCGCGTGCTGGCCCACCCCGGTCCCGTCCGGCTCGTCAAGGGAGCCTTCCTCGAGGACGACAGCACCGCACACCGCCGCGGCACCCCCGCCCTGACCGACGCCTACCTGAGCCTCGCCGGGTCCATCATGGAAGCGGACCACGCGCTGGCCGTGGCCACCCACGACCCGGAGCTGCTCACCGCCCTCGACGCCGCCCACGGGGAGCGGCTTCGCTCCGGGAACGTCGAGGTCGAGATGCTCATGGGCCTGGGCACCGACCTCCTCGACCAGCTCCTCGCCATCGGCTACCACACCCGTGAGTACGTCGTCTTCGGCCCGCACTGGTGGCTCTACGTCCTCAACCGCATCGCAGAGGACCCTGCACGCGTCATCACCGCGCTCGCAGACCTCGCCACCTGATGCGGTTCACCGATGGCCGGTCGGCGATCGCCAGCTGGGGATCAGCCGCCGCTGCCGCATGATGCAAGGCGGCCTTGCTCGCTGGCAGCAGGCAGCGGACGTCCGACGACGAGTCACGTCACCGGGTGCCCTCCAGGATCAGCCGGGTCGCCTCGTGCGGTGCGTCCCACTGCGGGAAGTGCCCGCACCGTTCGAACCAGGAGAGGACCGCGTCGGGGTACAGCGCCTTCGCTCGTGCCGCCTGTCTCGGCACGGTCACCAGGTCACGGCGCCCCCACCCGATCGTCACCCGGCCGGGCACGGTGCCTGCCGGTGCGCCGCCCTGCGTGGGCCCCTTGGTCAAGGCGTCCATGGCGGCACCGGTCGCCGGTGCATCGGCCAGCCCGAGCACGTCCGGCAGCACGGTCTCGCGCGACAGCGCCCACGGCCGCGCCGAGAGCTGCGCCAGCAGCACGGTCCTCCCGACGGGACTGGCGAGCAGGGAGGGGACGACCCTGCGGAGCATCCGGACGAGCCGGATGGACGGCCGCAGCGTGGCGCTGAAGACGAGGCGCTCGCGGTCGCTCCAGAAGCCCCCAGGGTCCAGGGCCACAGTGTCGCCGCCGACGCCCCGCCGCGCGAGCTCGAGCACCAGGCGACCGCCCATCGACTGGCCCACGGTCGCGACCCCGTCGAGACCCTGCTCCCGGATGAAGTCCGCGACGGAGTCGGCGAGGGTGGCGATGGAGACCTCGCCGGTCAGCGGCGGCGTCGCCCCGAACCCCGGCAGGTCGACAGCGATCACCTCTCGATGCTCTGCCAGGTCCTCGAGGATGGGAGCCCACGATCGCCACCCCGCACCCAGACCGTGCACCAGCAGCAACGGGCTGCCGCTTCCGAACCTGACATAATTCAACGTCACGCCGGCACGCTATCCCCTCGCCCCGCTCCGCACCGCGTCGGTGATGGACGGCCGGACGACCCGCGTGCTCGCGGGAAGACGGCGGCGGTCGATCCCGGGCGTTCGGGGGACCCGGCCGACGTGTCGCCCGCCGACGGCCTGTAGCGGTCGCACAGCGCGTGCTGCGCAGACCCGGAGTGCGGAGCCTGCCCGGCGACCGATCGGCTGCTGGCGACCGAAGGAGGCCGCGCGGGTCGACTCAACGGCCGCGCCGGTTGCGCTTCTTGCGCCTGCGCCGGAGCGCTCGCTTCTTCTTCGCGGCTATCTCGGCCGCCGACATCGCCTGGGGGGCTTGCCGCCCTACTCCTCGAAGGCTCGTGTCCGCCCAGCGTCGGTTGGCCCAGCGTGCCCACTCCCAGACCGAGCCGATTGCGAAGACTGCCGTGACGAGAGCGACGATCCAGGCGGTGCGGGCCTCGTCACCCAGAGCGGTTGCCTCCCATGGATCCTCAGGGTCGTACACGACCTCGATCTCGTCGCCCAGCTGCAGGTTCTCGCTCGGCTCCTCCAGCGTCGTGTCGACGACTTCACCGTCCTGCGTCGTGAAGCGCACGTCAACGCGAGACAGGCTCGCCCTCCCACCACTGCGCGTGTCGGAGGTGGCAGTCGCCGTGGCGGTTGTGCCCGTGTTCCTGAGGTCGTCGGCGAGGCTGAACGAGACGATCGTGACCACGACACCGATCGCGGTGGCCGCACTGAGCACGATCGCCAGCGCCAGAGTCGGCGGCTGCCATAGCGTTGCCATCGCGAACTGACGTTAACGCCCTGCCTGAACTCACTCTCGGGAGGCGCAAGCCGGCTGCGCGGCCGAGCCGTGCCGGGGCCCTCGTCGGTGTGTCCACTGAGGATCGTCGATCGGTTACGCCCGCGCGCGAGTGGGGCGGTGGCAGGTCGTCGCTATGGCATGAAGAGATCGAAGGCGACGCCGGTCGCACGGGCCAGCTCCGGCTCCTGGTCGTCGAAGAGCAGCCCGATGGCTTTCCGTCTGGTCTGCGCCGCCCGGGGAGTCACGGCTCGCGAGCCACCGCCGCGGACCAGCCTCGCCCGCCGCCCGGGTCGCCGGACCAGCACCCGGCAGGCAGGCTGCGGAGCATGAGCGACACCTACGACCTCGTCGTGATCGGGGCCGGGTCCGGCGGGGAGACGCTGGCGAGCGAGGCGGCCCGTGCGGGCCTGTCCGTCGCGGTCGTCGAGGCCGGCCTGGTGGGCGGTGAGTGCCCGTTCCTCGCGTGCGTGCCGAGCAAGGCGCTGCTGCTGCGGGCCTCGCGGGCGCGCCGGGCGGGCCTGGACCGCGACGGCCTGCGCGCCGCGTGGCGCGACGCGGTCGCCGCGCGCGACGAGGCCGCCGAGCACCGCGACGACGCCGAGCACGCCAAGGGCCTCGCCGAGGCCGGCGTCGTGCTGCTGCGCGGCCGCGGCCGCGTCGTCGCCCCCGGCGAGGTCGAGGTGACCGGCGAGGACGGGACGCAGCGGGTGTCGTGGGACCGCGCGCTCGTGGTCGGCACCGGCTCCTCCCCCGTCGTCCCGCCCGTCGACGGGCTCGACTCCGTCCCGACGTGGACCTCGGACGACGCGCTGTCGAGCGCGGAGCTGCCCGAGCGGCTGCTCGTGCTCGGCGGCGGCGCGGTCGGCTGCGAGCTCTCGCAGGTGTACGCGTCCTTCGGGGTGCGGGTGACCCTCGTGGAGACGGCCCCGACGCTGCTGCCCGGCGAGGACGGCTGGGTCGGCGAGGCCGTGGCGGCGCACCTGACCCGCACCGGCGTCGACGTCCGCGCGGGCACGACCCTGGAGCGGGTCGAAGCATCCGACGGCGGCGCGCGGGCGCACCTCGCTCCCGCCGACGACGACGGCCGCGACGACGGCGCCGAGCAGACCGTCGACGTCGACCGCGTCCTCGTCGTGACGGGCCGACGTCCCAACGGCGACGACCTGGGGCTCGACGTGCTCGGCGTGGCCGTCGACGACGGGGCGGTCCGGGTCGACGACGCCTGCCGTGCGGTCGACGCCTTGGACGAGGCCGTCGACGGGGTGTTCGCCGTCGGGGACGTGACGGGCGGGCCCGCCTACACGCACACCGCCAACGCCCACGCGCGCGTCGTCCTCGACCGCCTCCACGGCGGGGACGCCCGCCGCCACGACGACGACGCCCCCCGCGTCGTCTACACGGACCCGCCGGTGTTCTCCGTCGGTCTCGGCGAGGCCGCGGCCCGCGAGGCCGGGCACCGCACGGAGGCCGCGGGGCAGGACCTCGACGACACCGCGCGCTGGTACCTGGAGGACCTCGGTGCCGACGACGGGCAGGACGGGCAGGACGGGCCCTCGACCCCCGGGCACGTCCGGCTCGTCGTCGACCGCGCCGACGGCCGCCTCCTCGGCGCCGCGGCGGTCGGCCCGCAGGCGGACTCGTGGGGCGCCGAGCTCGCGCTCGCGGTGGCCGCCCGGCTCGACGTCCGCTTCCTCGCGCGGCACATCCGGGCCTTCCCGACCTGGTCGGAGGCGCTCAACGACCCGACGGCGACGCTCGCCGAGCGGCTCGCCCACGACCCGTCGTAGCGTTCGGGCGTGAGCAGAGGCCCCGGCGTCAGGCTCTGCCTGCACTGGCTCGTCGACCTGTCCGACGCGCACCTGGCCGACGCGGTCGCGGACCTGCGGCTCGGCCTGCGCGGGGCCGGCGTGGAGGAGGCGCCCGGCGCGCGCGACGCGCACGCGGTCCTCGTGTGGCGCGACACCCCACCCGGGCCCGCCCTCGTGGACCGGCTCGCGAGGCTCGGCGTCCCGGTCGTCCTCGCCGGCCCGACGCTCGCCGCCGACCCCGACGGGGCCTGGACCGGGCACACCGGTCTCGTCACCGGGCCGGTCACCCCCGCCCACGACGTGCGGGTCCGCGCCGGCCGGGACGCGGGCGGCATGGCCGCGCGGCTCGTCGACCACCGGCACGGCACGGGCGCGCACCTCGGCGAGCACGTGCACGTCCACGACCGGGTGCTGCGGGTCGAGCAGGTCGACGACGACGTCGCGGTGCTGCTCACGGCCGCCGTCGGGCTCGCGGTGCACCCGGTCGCCTCGCGGCGCGGCCCCGTGCTCGCGTGGCTGCTCGGCGGCACCCCCACCGGGGTCGCCTCGCCGACGGCACGGCGGCTGCTGCTGCTCGCGCTGCACGAGCTCGTCGCGGCGACCGGGCGCCCGGCGAGCGCGCCGCGGACCCCCGTGCGCGCGGCGCTGCTCGGCTACGGCGCCATCGGCCACGAGCACGCCGCCGCGTTCCGCGAGGTGACGGGCCTCGGCCTGGAGCTCGTGTGCGACCGCAACCCCGAGCGCCTCGCCGCCGCCCGGGAGGTGTCGCCGGGACTGCGCACGACCACCGACGCGGCGGCCGCCGTCGAGGACCCGGACGTCGACCTCGTCGTCGTGTCGACCCCACCGGACACGCACGCGGAGTGGGCCCTGCGGGCGGTGCGCGCGGGCAAGCACGTCGTCGTGGAGAAGCCGTTCGCCATCCGCACCGAGGAGGCCGACGCCGTGCTCGCGGCCGCCGACGAGGCGGGTGTGCTCGCCGTCGTCTACCAGAACCGGCGCTGGGACCCCGACTACCTGGCCGTGGCGCGGGCGGTGCGCTCGGGTCGCCTCGGCGAGGTGTTCCACGTCGAGGCGTTCGTCGGCGGTTTCGGGCACCCGTGCAACCTGTGGCACTCCGACGTCGACGCCTCCGGCGGCGCCTTCTACGACTGGGGCGCCCACGTCATCGACCAGCTGCTCGACCTGTTCCCGGCTCCCGTCGCGCACGTGAGCGCGACGACGCACAAGCGCCGCTGGTTCGACGTCACCAACGCCGACCACTCCCGGGTGCTCGTGCACTTCGCCGACGGCGCCGAGGCGGAGTTCACGCACTCCGACCTCGCGGCCGCCCTCAAGCCGCGCTGGTACGTGCTCGGCACCGCGGGCGCGCTCGTCGGCAGCTGGCGGGTGGAGCGGGTCGTGTCCCGCAACGCCGTCGGGACGCTCGAGGAGGACGTGCTCGCCCCGGCGGACTCCCCGCCCGTGCTCGACCTGCACGACGCGGACGGGTCGGTGACCCGGCTCGCGACGCCGTCGGCGCCGCCCCACCCCTTCCACCGTGAGCTCGCCGACCACCTCCTGCTCGGGCTGCCGATGAGCGTCACCGGCGCGACGAGCCGCCGCGTGCTCGCGGTCATGGAGGCCGCGTCGGCCTCGGCCGCCGACGGTGGCCGACCGGTGGTGCCGCGATGAGGGCGGACGGCTCCGTGGGCGTCGGCCTGCTCGGGGCGGGGACCATCTCCCGCAGCGCACTCGCACCGGCGACGCACGCCGCCGAGGGGGCCCACCTGCAAGCGGTCGCCGCCCGTGACGAGTCCCGCGCCGCCGCGCTCGGGCCCGTCGGCCGGGCCTACGGCGGCCACGGCTCGGGCGCGGCCGCCTACGCCGCGCTGCTCGCCGACCCCGACGTCGACCTCGTCTACGTGGGGCTCAACAACGACGCCCACCTCCCATGGACCCTCGCCGCGCTGGAGGCCGGCAAGCACGTGCTGTGCGAGAAGCCGCTCGGGCTCGACGCCGGTGAGGCCCGCCGCATGCACGAGGCGGCGGCCTCCTCCGGGCGGCTGCTCGTCGAGGCGTGGTGGTACCGCTGGCACCCGCGTACCCGCCGTGCCGTCGCGCTCCTCGCCGACGGGGTGCTCGGGCCGGTGCGCCGGGTCGAGGCCGACTTCAGCTTCGACGGCGGGGACCGGCTCGCGGGCAACTACCGGCTGGAGCGGGCGCGCGGCGGCGGGGCGCTGCTGGACGTCGGGTGCTATTCCGTCGACGCGGTCCGGTGGGCCACGGGCGCCGGGCCGCTGGAGGTCCTCGACGCGACGGGTGACGTCGAGCACGGGGTGGACGTGCGCGCCCGCGGCACCCTGCGGCCGGCCGAGCGTCCCGACGGTCCCGAGGCCGTCGTCCGCTGCGGCATCGTCGGGCGGGACGAGCAGCTCGTCACCGTCACCGGTGACGACGGCACGCTCGTGCTCGACCGACCCGCCTTCACAGCGAAGGACGACGCGTGCAGGCTGAGCCTGCGCGGACCGGACGGGACCGTGCGGGTCACGGAGGACTTCGCCCCCGTCGACCCGTACCGGCTCATGGTCGAGGCCGTCGCCAAGGCCGTGCGCGGGGACGACGTCTGGCTGCCGACCGCGGCCGACAGCGTCGACGTCGCCACCACGGTCGACGCGCTGCTCGCGCGCGTGCACGGCGGGGCCGGCGCCGACGCGCCGGAGACCCGGTGAGCGCCGCGACGGCCGACGTCGTCGCCCTGCCGGGGCGCGGGGTGCGGCTCGCGGTCCGCCGGACGGTCCCGGCGGGACGGCCGTGGGCGCTCGCGGTGCTCGTGCACGGCCTCGCGTCCAACGCGCGGATGTGGGACGCGTGCGCCGAGGCCCTCGCCGCCCGAGGGGTCGCCTCGGTCGCGGTGGACCAGCGCGAGCACGGTGCGAGCGCGGCGCTGCCCGACGCCGTCGGCGTGGACACCGCCGTGGCGGCCGCCGACGTCGCCGCCCTGCTCCGCGCCCTCGGCGACGAGCCGGACCTCGCCGGGCTGCCGGTCGTCCTCGCCGGCCAGTCGTGGGGTGGCAACGTCGTGCTGCAGTGCGCCGCCGACGGCGCCCGCCCCGCGGCACTCGCGCTCGTCGACGGCGGGTGGCTCCGCTTCCCCGAGGACGAGCCGTTCGAGCGGCTGTGGCAGCGGCTCGCGCCGCCGTCGTGGGGCACGACGACCTGGGATGAGCTCGTCGAGCGCATCCGCCCGTCCGTGCAGGCGTGGGGCCCCCACGCGCTGCCCGCGGTCCTCGGCAACCTCACGACCGACCCGCCGGGCGACCCGGCCGGCCACGTCCGCAACATCCTCCCCCTCGCGGCGCACGAGCGGATCCTCCGCTCGATGCACGCGCAGGACCCGCGCCGGCTCTACCCCCGCATCGGGGTGCCCGTGCTCCTGGCCCCGGCCGGCGGCCCCGCGTCCGCCCTCGTCGAGGAGGCCGTCGGGGGCCTCGCGCGGCCGCTGCTGCGGCCCTACCCGGACGCGCACCACGACCTGCACCTGCAGCACCCCGACCGCCTCGCGTCCGACCTCGTCGACGTGCTGACCGCCGCGGGACACTCGCCCACCCCGACGTCCCAGGAGGGACCCGCGTGAGCCGCATCGTCGTCATGGGGTCGGGCGAGACCGCCCCCACCATGGTCCGCACCCACCGGGCGGTCCTCGCCGACACCTTCGAGCAGGGCGGCGCCGGCACGGCGCTCGTCCTCGACACGACGTTCGGGTTCCAGGACAACGCCGACGAGCTCGTGCAGAAGACCCTGCAGTACTTCGAGCAGGCGGTCGGGCGGCGGGTCGACGTCGCACCGTGGCGCCGTGCGGGCACGGGCGCCGAGGCGGAGCGGACGCTCGCGCTGCTGGAGCAGGCGCGGTGGCTGTTCGCCGGGCCCGGCAGCCCGACCTACGCCCTGCGGCAGTGGCGCGGCACGGCCGTGGCCGCCGCCATGCTCGACGTCGTGCGCCGGGAGGGGACTCTCGTGGTCGGGTCCGCCGCCGCGTGCACCGTCGGGTCGCACGCGGTGCCGGTGTACGAGATCTACAAGGCGGGCGCCGACCTGCACTGGGCGGACGGGCTCGACGTGCTCGGCGAGGCGACCGGCGTGCGCGCGGCGCTCGTCCCCCACTTCGACAACGCGGAGGGCGGCACGTACGACACCCGGTACTGCTACCTCGGCGCCCGGCGGCTGCAGGCGATGGAGGAGATGCTCCCCGAGGACGTCGGCGTCCTCGGGGTCGACGAGCACACCGCGCTGCTCCTCGACCTCCCGGCGGGCACGGCGACGGTGCGGGGCAACGGCACGGTGACCCTGCGGTACCGGGACCGACAGGTCGTGCTCACCGACGGGCAGGTCGTGGAGACCGGCTGGCTCGCCGACGCCCTGGCCGGCCGCGGTGCCGCCGAGCCCGGCGCCGCGCCCCCGGCCCCCGCCGCGCCGTCACCGGCGGACGCCGACCTCGCCGCCCAGCCCGACGACGCGGCCGCACCCGCCGCGGCCACGTCGCTGCGGGCCGCGGTCGACGCCGAGCGCGAGCGCTTCGACGCCGCGATGGCCGCCCCGGACGTCGACGGCGCCGTCGCCGCGCTGCTCGCGGTCGAGCAGGCGATGCAGGACTGGCTCACCGACAGCCTGCAGAGCGACGACCGGGACCACGCCCGCCGCGTGCTGCGCGCGATGGTCGTGCGCCTCGGCGACCTCGCCCGCACCGGGGCCAGGGACCCGCGCGAGGTCGTCGGGGGCTACGTCGGGCTGCTGCTTGAGCTGCGGGCCCGCGCGCGCGGCGCGAAGGACTTCGCGACGAGCGACGCGGTCCGCGACGGTCTCACCGGGCTCGGCGTCGAGGTGCGCGACACCCCCGACGGCGTCGAGTGGGAGCTGCGCGAGGTCGGCTGAGCGTCCCTGAGGTCCTGGCGCTCAGACGTCGTAGCCGACGACCACGGGCGCGTGGTCGCTGAAGCGACGGTCGTAGGCCACCGCGCGGTCGACGTCGCTGAACCGGGCCGTCGCCGCCAGCTTCTCCGTGGCGACGTGCACGTCGATGCGCCACCCGGCGTCGGTGTCGAACGCCTTGCCGCGCCACGACCACCACGAGAACGGTCCCTCGACGTCGCCGTGCAGCCGCCGCGACACGTCGACCCAGCCGGAGGCGTACCAGGCGTCGAGGAACGCCCGCTCCTCCGGCAGGAAGCCCGCCTTGCCGCGGTTGCCCTTCCAGTTCCGGATGTCGCGCTCGGTGTGGCCGATGTTGAGGTCGCCGGCCACCACGACGGGCGGACCGCCCGCCGCCTCGGCGGCGCGGAGCTCCCCGAGGCGGACGCTCATGGCCGCGAGGAAGCGCATCTTGTCGACCTGGCGGTCGGTGCCGGCCTCGCCGGAGTGCACGTAGACGCTCGCGCAGCGGACGGCGTCCGGACCGTCGCCGACCGTCGCCTCGACCCAGCGTCCGTCGGTCTCGAAGCCGGGCAGGGTGAGGACCGCGTCGCGCAGCGGACGCCGCGACGCGACGGCGACGCCGGAGCGGCCCTTCTGCGCGCACACCGCCTCGACCACGTGCCAGCCCTCGCCGAGCTGCTCCGCGACGGTGTCCGCGTCGGCGCGGACCTCCTGCAGGAGCAGCACGTCCGGGTCGCGCTGCTGCAGCCACTCCGGCATGCCGCGACGGTGCGCAGCCCTGATCCCGTTGACGTTGACGCTCGCGACGACCAGCACGGCGCCCCACCATAGGGTGGCGGTATGACGAGCCCGTCCGTGCCCTCGAGCACCGTCGCCGACGACGCCCTGGCCCTCACCGACGACCTCGTCCGGCTCCGTCACCGCATCCACCGCCACCCCGAGGTGGGCCTGCACCTGCCCCGCACGCAGCAGACCGTGCTCGAGGCCCTGCAGGGCCTCGACCTCGAGATCCGCACCGGTGACTCGCTGTCGAGCGTCACCGCGGTGCTGCGCGGCGAGGGCGACACGGGGCGCCGCGGGCACCGTGCGGCGCCCGGGCAGCGGCCCGTCGTGCTGCTGCGCGCCGACATGGACGCGCTGCCGCTCACCGAGGAGCTCGACGTCCCCTACCGCAGCGAGGTCGACGGCGTCATGCACGCGTGCGGGCACGACCTGCACGTGACCTCGCTGGTCGGGGCGGCGCACCTGCTCGCCGCCCAGCGCGGCAACCTGCCGGGCGACGTCGTCCTCATGTTCCAGCCCGGCGAGGAGGGCTGGGACGGGGCCGGCCACATGATCCGCGAGGGTGTCCTCGAGGCAGCGGGACGCCGCGCGGACGCCGCCTACGCGCTGCACGTCATGTCCGCGCTCGCCCCGCGGGGCGCCGTCGCCTCGCGGCCGGGGCCGCTGCTGTCGGCCTCCGACGGCCTGTTCGTCACGCTGCGCGGGCGCGGCGGGCACGGCTCCGCACCGCACCGCGCCGCGGACCCGGTCCCCGCGATCGGCGAGATCGTGCTGGGCGCGCAGGCCGTCGCCGGTCGGACCGTCGGGCCGTTCGAGACGGGGCTCGTCACCTTCGGCAAGGTCGAGGCGGGCACCCGGCGCAACATCATCCCGTCGACCGCGTACGCCGAGGCGACGATCCGCACCACCGACCCGGAGGTCCGGGAGCGCCTGCACACCGCGCTCGTCCGCTACTGCGAGGGCGTCGCCGCCGCGCACGGGCTCGAGGCGGACGTCGTGCTCGAGCCCGAGTACCCCGTGACGGTCAACGACGCCCGCGAGCTCGACTTCGCGCGCGAGGTCGCCACCGGGCTGTTCGGCGCCGACCGGTGGATCGACATGCCCGACCCGATCGCGGGCGCGGAGGACTTCAGCCGCGTGATCGACGCCGTGCCCGGGGTCATGGTGTTCCTCGGTGCGTGCCTGGAGGGCCGCGACTGGGAGACCGCACCGGACAACCACTCCCCGCTGGCCGGGTTCGACGACTCGGTGCTCACCGACGGCGCGGCCCTCCTCGCGACGCTCGCGGAGCGACGGCTCGTGCAGCTCGCCGGGCGGTAGCGCTCGCCGCTGTCGGCGGGTACGTGTAGGACGAGCCCATGAGGCTCTGCTCGACCGTGCTCGGCACGCCCGACCCGCGTGGGCTCGCGCGGTTCTACCAGCGGCTGCTCGGCTGGCCGATCGTCACCGACGACCCCGAGTGGGCGACGCTGCGCCCAGAGGACGGCTCGGCCGGGCTGTCCTTCCAGCTCGAGACCGACCACGTCGCGCCGACGTGGCCGCAGGGCCCGGGCGACCAGCAGATGCAGCAGCACCTCGACATCGAGGTCGACGACCTGGAGGCGGCGGGCCGGGTCGCCGCCGAGGCGGGTGCGACGCTCGCGGACTTCCAGCCGCAGGAGGACGTCCGGGTCTGGCTCGACCCGGCCGGTCACCCCTTCTGCCTGTTCGTCGGGTGAGCCCAGGCCTGCCGGACCCAGACGGAGCGGTGGAGGACCTGCTCGCCGGCGTCACGCGCTGGGCCGGCACCCGACCGGACGTCGCGGCGGTCGCGCTCGTCGGCTCCCGGGCGCGGGGCACGGCCGGGCCCGGCTCCGACGTCGACCTCGTCCTGCTCGTCGACGACCCCGCCGCCCTTCTCGGCGACGGCACCTGGGTGGCGGCCGTTTTCGGACCGGGTGTGAGCACCGTCCGGGTCCGCGCGTGGGGGCCGCTCACCGAGCGTCGCCTGCGGCGTCCCGACGGCTCGGAGGTCGACGTCGGGGTCACCGCGCCCACCTGGGCGGCCGTACCGCTGGACCCCGGCACAGCCGGCGTCCTCCGCGACGGGGTACGCGTCCTGCACGACCCTCGCGGGCTGCTCGCGCGTGCCACGGCGGATGATGCGACGGGCACCCCGCCCCACCACCCGCAGGAGACCGCATGCACATGAAGCTCGAGCTCGTCCCGCTGCCCGTGTCGGACGTCGACCGGTCGAAGGCGTTCTACGTCGAGCGCCTCGGCTTCCTCGCCGACGTCGACGTCACCCCGGCCGAGGGGGTGCGGGTCGTGCAGCTCACGCCACCGGGGTCCGGCTGCTCGGTCGGCCTCGGCACCGGGCTCGAGGCGTACGGCGGCACGCCGGGGTCCGTGCGCGGACTCCACCTCGTCGTGGAGGACATCGCCGCCGCGCGCCACGCGCTGCTCGCCGCCGGGGTGGAGGTCGGCGAGGTCGTCGACGTCGGGGGCGGGGTCCGCTACGCCGGCTTCGCCGACCCCGACGGCAACGGCTGGACGCTGCAGGAGATGGCGTGGCGCCGCGGCGACGCGTTCTGACCGTCCCCCGTCCCGACCCTCAGCCTGCGAGCGACCGCTCCGCGGCGTCGACCACGTTGGCCAGCAGCATCGCCCGCGTCATGGGGCCCACTCCCCCGGGCATCGGCGCGAGCCAGCCCGCGACGTCGCGCACCGCGGGGTCGACGTCACCGACCAGCCGGGCCCTGCCGGTCGCCTCGTCGACGACACGCGTGACGCCGACGTCGAGCACGGCCGCACCCGGCTTCACCCAGTCCGCGCGGATCGTGCCCGCCGCTCCGGCGGCGGCCACGACGACGTCGGCCCGGCGCACCGCGGCGGCGAGGTCGCGGGTGCGGGTGTGCGTGAGCGTCACGGTTGCGTCGACGCCCCGGCGGGTCAGCAGCAGCCCGATGGGTCGCCCGACCGTCACGCCCCGGCCGACCACGCACACGTCCGCACCGGCGAGCGGCACGTCGTAGCGCGCGAGCAGCTCGACGATGCCGCGCGGCGTGCACGGTAGCGGCGTCGTGATGTCACCGGAGACCTGCAGCACGAGCCGCCCGAGGTTGGTCGGGTGCAGGCCGTCGGCGTCCTTGTCGGGGTCGACGGCCTCGAGCACCGCCTGCTGGTCGACCTGCGCCGGCAGCGGCAGCTGCACGATGAACCCGGTGCACGCCGGGTCGTCGTTGAGCCGTGCGACGGCCGCGAGCACGTCGTCGGTGCTCGCCGAGGCGGGCAGGTCCTCCCGCAGCGACGTGATGCCGACCTCCGCGCAGTCGCGGTGCTTGCCCGCGACGTACGACGCCGAGCCCGGGTCGTCGCCGACGAGCACGGTTCCGAGGCCCGGCACCACCCCCTGCGCCGCGAGCGCGGCGACGCGGGAGGTGAGCTCGGAGCGGATCGCCGCCGCGGTGGCCTTGCCGTCGAGGAGCGTCGCGCTCACGCGCGCGCGAACGGCTGGACGGACGGGTACAGCGGGAAGTCGCGCGTCAGCACGTCGACGCGCTCGCGCAGCGCGCGGACGTCGCTCGCGGGGTCGAACGCGCCCGCGACGATGTCGGCGACCTCGGTGAACTCCACGTCGCCGAAGCCGCGGGTGGCGAGCGCGGGCGTCCCGAGCCGGACGCCGCTGGTCACCATGGGCGGGCGCGGGTCGAACGGGACGGCGTTGCGGTTGGCGGTGATGCCGGCCTCGTGGAGCCGGTCCTCGGCCTGCTTGCCGTCGAGCTCGCTCGCGCGGAGGTCGGCGAGGACGAGGTGGACGTCGGTGCCGCCCGTCACGACGTCGACGCCGGTCGCGCGAGCGTCCTCGCGCAGCAGCCGCTCGGCGAGCAGCGACGCGCCGCGCAGGGTGCGCTCCTGCTTCTCCCGGAACCCCTCGGTCATGGCGAGCTTGAAGGCGACGGCCTTGGCCGCGATGACGTGCATGAGCGGGCCGCCCTGCTGGCCGGGGAAGACCCCGGAGTCGATCTTCTTCGCGAGGTCCGCCGTCGACAGGATGAGCCCGGCGCGCGGGCCGGTCAGCGTCTTGTGCGTCGTGGTCGTGACGACGTGGGCGTGCGGCACCGGCGAGGGGTGCAGCCCGGCGGCGACGAGGCCCGCGAAGTGCGCCATGTCGACGAGCAGGTACGCGCCGACCTCGTCGGCGATGGCGCGGAACGCCGCGAAGTCGAGCCGGCGGGGGTAGGCGGACCAGCCCGCGATGATCATCTTGGGACGGCGCTCGAGCGCGGTCGCGCGGACGGCGTCCATGTCGATGCGGTGGGTCTGCTCGCTCACGCCGTACGTCGCGACGTCGTACAGGCGGCCGGAGAAGTTGAGCCGCATGCCGTGCGTGAGGTGGCCGCCGTGGGCGAGGTCGAGGCCGAGGATGGTGTCGCCGGGCTCGAGGAGCTTCTGCATGACGGACGCGTTGGCGCTCGCGCCCGAGTGCGGCTGCACGTTCGCGTGCTCGGCGCCGAACAGCTCCTTGGCGCGGGAGCGCGCGAGCTCCTCGGCGACGTCGACCTGCTCGCAGCCGCCGTAGTACCGCTTGCCCGGGTAGCCCTCGGCGTACTTGTTCGTCAGCACGCTGCCCTGCGCCTCCAGGACGGCCCGCGGCGCGAAGTTCTCGCTCGCGATCATCTCGAGCGTGCCGCGCTGGCGGTCGGCCTCGCCGTCGAGGACGGCCGCGATCTCGGGGTCGACCTGCCACAGGGGCAGGTCGGTGGGGTCGTCGTCGCGGGTGCGGACGGCAGCGGGCGGCGTGTGGGTCTGGGTCATCGCGTGCTCCAGGTCAGGTCGTGCCCCGGGCCCAGGCGAACGACCCAGCAGCGTGCCTACCGCTCCCCGGGGGTGGCCCCCTCAACGCCAGTCGCGGTGGACGCGAGCGTAGCAACCGCACGCGCCTGCGTAGGCTGCGCGCTCGTGAGTCCAGAGGCGAGGCAGGAGCCGCACTACGTCCTGCGGCTGTCGTGCCCCGACCGGCCGGGCATCGTCCACGCCGTCACGGGCGCGCTGCTGCGCCACCACGCGAACGTCACCGAGTCCCAGCAGTTCGGCGACCCGGACACGCGGCTGTTCTTCCTGCGCGTGCAGTTCACGTGCGACGCCCCGGAGGAGCGGCTGCGCGCGGCGCTGCGCGGCGCGGCGGAGGAGTTCGACCTCGTGTGGCAGCTGCACCGCGTCGACGAGCCCACCCGCACGCTCATCATGGTGAGCCGCGCCGGGCACTGCCTCAACGACCTGCTGTACCGGCAGCGCTCCGGACGCCTTCCCGTCACGCCGGTCGCGGTCGTCGGCAACCACCGCGACCTCGAGCCGCTCGCCGACTTCTACGAGGTGCCGTTCCACCACGTGCCCGTCACCGCGGACACGAAGGCGGCCGCGGAGGAGACGCTGCTCGGCCTCGTCGACACCCTCGACGTCGAGCTCGTCGTGCTCGCCCGCTACATGCAGGTGCTGAGCCCGCGGGTCTGCGAGGTGCTCGCCGGGCGGGCGATCAACATCCACCACTCGTTCCTGCCGAGCTTCGCCGGCGCCCGGCCGTACCACCAGGCGCACACCCGCGGCGTCAAGCTCATCGGCGCGACTGCGCACTACGTGACGGCCGACCTCGACGAGGGCCCGATCATCGAGCAGGACGTCGAGCGGGTCGACCACTCCCACGCCGTCGACGACCTCGTGGGCCTCGGGCAGGACCTGGAGTCCCGTGCGCTCGCCCGTGCGGTCCGCTGGCACGCCGAGCACCGCGTGCTCGTCGACCGGAACCGGACGGTCGTGTTCCGCTAGGCGCCGCACGGCCTCCTCAGGCGCTGCGACCGTCCGCGTCCGCCGACCGGTCGGGCGCCGGCCGGCCCTCCTGCTCCGCGTCCTCCGCCTCCTCGGCGGCCTCGACGTCGTCCTGCGCGTCGGCGTCCCGCTCGCCCTCGGGCCGCGGCTCGAGACCGAGACGGTCGAGCACCTGCGCGGCGATCGCCTCGGGGGTGTCGGAGATGTCGAAGGTGGCGCCGTCCTCGCCGTCGCCCAGGGGCTCGAGCGTGTCGAGCTGGGACCGCAGCATCGACGGCGGCATGAAGTGTTTCCGCGTCTCCATCCGCTCCATGATCAGGTCCGGGTCGCCGACGAGGTGGACGAACCACGTGCCGGGCACGTCCTCGCGCAGCACGTTGCGGTACACCCGCCGCAGCGCCGAGCACGTGACGACGCTCGAGCGGCCCTCGACGTGCTCCACGGCCGTCCAGTCGGCGATGGCCTGCAGCCACGGCGCGCGGTCCTGGTCCGTGAGCGGGGTGCCCGCGCTCATCTTCTCGACGTTGCGACGCGGGTGCAGGGAGTCGCCCTCGAGGAACGTCCAGCCCAGCAAGCGCTCCAGCTCCGCGGCGATGGTCGACTTGCCGGTGCCGGAGACGCCCATCACCACGAGGTGGTGCAGGTCGCCGTCGTGGTCCGCCACGGTCACACCACCACCCACGCGGCGAGGGCGAGCAGGAAGGCGGTCCCGCCGAGCGTGGTCTCCATGACCGTCCACGTCCGCAGCGTCGTCGCCTCGTCCATGCCGAAGAACCGGCTGACGAGCCAGAAGCCGGAGTCGTTGACGTGGGACAGCACCGTGGCGCCGGCCGCGATGGCGGTGACGACCAGCGCGGACTGCACGGCGGAGTAGTCGCCGCCGGCCACCGTCGGGCCGATGAGGCCCGCGGCCGTCGTGAGCGCGACCGTCGCGGACCCGATGGCCACGCGCATGGCCGTCGCGATGACGAACGCGGCGACGATGACGGGCAGCCCGATGTCGGCGAGGGAGTCCTCCAGGGCGCCCCCGATGCCGCTGGCCTCCAGCACGCCGCCGAACATGCCGCCCGCACCGGTGATGAGCACGACGGAGGCGATCGGACCGAGCGCCCCATCGAGCAGGTCCTCGACGTCGCGCCACGAGCGGTCCTGGCGCCGGCCGAGGACCACGACCGCCACCAGCAGGGTGATGAGCAGGGCGATCGGCGTCTGGCCGACGAGCAGGAAGGTGCGGGCGACGATGCCGCCGGGGTCGATGACCTCGGTCGAGCCCAGCGTGTCGGTAACCGTGTTCAGGCCGATGAGGACGATCGGCAGCAGGAGCAGCCCGAACACCGTCCCGAAGGCGGGCGCCCCGGCGGGACGCTCCTGACCCGTGGTCTCCGCCTCCCTCTCGGTCTCGGCCTCGACGGTCGCGGTGGACGTCGTCGTGCCGGTCGCCGGCGACGTGCCCGCGGGCCCGGCGGGGGGCAGGTCGACCCGCTCGCCCCCGCCCTCTCCGCCGGGGGGCGGCTTCGGCTGCCCCTGGGAGTCGCGCTGCTCGCCGAGCAGGACGTCGGGCAGGTCGACGAAGATCCGGCGGCCCAGCACCCGCGAGACGAGGTAGACGCCGACGAACCACGACGGGAGCGCGATGAGGAGCCCGACGAGCAGCACCATGCCGATGTCGGCCTCGAGCAGGTTCGCCGCGGCCACCGGGCCGGGGTGCGGCGGGAGGAACGCGTGCGTGGCGGCGAAGGCGCCCGCCGACGGCAGGGCGTAGAACAGCAGCGACCCGCCGAAGCGCCGCGCGACCGTCAGGACGATCGGCAGGAACACCACGAGGCCCGCGTCGAAGAAGATCGGCAGGCCGAAGACGAGCGACGCGACACCGAGCGCCAGCGGCGCCCGCTTCTCGCCGAACCTGCTCACGAGCACGTCGGCGAGCACCTGGGCCCCGCCGGTCACCTCGAGCAGCCGGCCGAGCATGACGCCGAAGCCGACGAGCAGGGCGACCTCGGCGAGGGTCCCGCCGAACCCGTCGAGCAGCACGTCGGGGATGTCGCCCGCCGGGATGCCCGCGGCGATGGCCGTGAGGACGCTGACGAGGACGAGCGCGATGAACGCGTGCAGCTTGAGGCGGATGACGAGCACGAGTAGCACCGCGACGGCGACCGCGGCGATCAGCAGCAGCACCGGTGCCGACCAGGCAGGTTCCATGGTCCGTCACCATGGTCCTGCACCCGGACCGGGGCAACTCGGGCCGAACGGGCACGGACGCACGACGGCCGGGAGCGGTCACCCGCCCCCGGCCGTCACGACGCCGTGTCGCTCAGCCCAGCTTGGCCTGCAGGTTCTCGTCGAGGGCGCCGAGGAACTCCTCGGTCGACAGGAACGGCGTGTCCTTGCCGACGAGCAGGGCGAGGTCCTTCGTCATCTGCCCGCGCTCGACGGACTCCACGACGACCTGCTCGAGGGTCTCGGCGAAGCCGACCACCTCGGGCGTGCTGTCGAGGCGGCCACGGTGGGCGAGGCCCCGGGTCCATGCGAAGATCGAGGCGATCGGGTTCGTCGAGGTCGGCTTGCCCTGCTGGTGCTGGCGGTAGTGCCGCGTGACGGTGCCGTGGGCCGCCTCGGCCTCCATCGTCCGGCCGTCCGGGGTCATGAGGACGCTCGTCATGAGGCCGAGCGAGCCGAAGCCCTGCGCGACGGTGTCGGACTGGACGTCGCCGTCGTAGTTCTTGCAGGCCCACACGTAGCCGCCCTCCCACTTCATGGCCGCGGCGACCATGTCGTCGATGAGGCGGTGCTCGTACGTGAGCCCGGCGGCGTCGAAGTCGGCCTTGAACTCGCGCTCGAAGACGTCGGCGAAGATGTCCTTGAAGGCACCGTCGTACGCCTTGAGGATGGTGTTCTTCGTCGACATGTACACGGGGTAGCCGCGGTTGAGGCCGTAGGCGAAGGACGCCCGCGCGAAGTCCTCGATCGACTTGTTGAAGTTGTACATCGCCATGGCCACGCCCCCGTCCTCGGGGTACTGCACGACCTGGTGCTCGATCGGCTCGCCGCCGTCGGCCGGGGTGAACGTCACCGTCAGCGTGCCCGGGCCGGGGACCTTGAAGTTCGTCGCCTTGTACTGGTCGCCGTGGGCGTGACGGCCGATGATGATCGGCTTCGTCCAGCCGGGCACGAGCCGGGGGATGTTGCTGATGATGATGGGCTCGCGGAAGACGACGCCCCCGAGGATGTTGCGGATCGTGCCGTTGGGCGACACCCACATCTTCTTGAGGCCGAACTCCTCGACGCGGGCCTCGTCGGGGGTGATCGTCGCGCACTTCACCCCGACGCCGTGCTCCTGGATGGCGCGGGCCGCGTCGACGGTCACCTGGTCGTCGGTCGCGTCGCGGTTCTCGATGCCGAGGTCGTAGTAGCGCAGGTCGACGTCGAGGTAGGGGTGGATGAGGCGGTCCTTGATGAACTGCCAGATGATCCGCGTCATCTCGTCGCCGTCGAGCTCGACGACCGGGCCCTCTACCGTGATCTTCGCCATGCGACCTGCATCTCCTCGTCGGGGGTGGGAACCGCCGCGAGCCTAGTCGCAGTGCCGCAGACCACAGCACGGTGGCGAGCCACCGCCCGAGCGGCGTCGCTATCGTCGGGCGACGTGCCCGTCCGGTCCACCGTCGAACAGGAGTGCCCGTGAGCCCCGCCCAGTCCCCCGTCACCGTCGCCGTCACCGGGGCCGCCGGCCAGATCGGCTACAGCCTGCTGTTCCGCATCGCCAGCGGCGCGATGCTCGGCCCCGACACCCCCGTCCGCCTGCGGCTGCTGGAGATCACGCCGGCGCTCGGCGCCGCGCAGGGCGTCGCCATGGAGCTCGACGACTGCGCGTTCCCCCTGCTGGCGGGCATCGACATCTCCGACGACCCGAACGAGGCCTTCGCGGGCGCGAACGTCGCCCTGCTCGTCGGCTCGCGGCCGCGCACCAAGGGCATGGAGCGCGGCGACCTGCTCGAGGCCAACGGCGCGATCTTCACCGGCCAGGGCAGGGCCATCAACGACCACGCCGCCGACGACGTCAAGGTGCTCGTGGTCGGCAACCCTGCGAACACCAACGCCCTCATCGCGATGAACAACGCGCCCGACGTGCCGCGGGAGCGCTTCACCGCCATGACGCGCCTGGACCACAACCGCGCCCTCGCTCAGCTGTCGGCCAAGGTCGGCGCGCCCGTCACCGACATCCGCCACATGACGATCTGGGGCAACCACTCCGCCACCCAGTACCCCGACCTGTTTCGCGCCGAGGTCGGCGGCCGGGTCGCGGCGGAGGTCGTCGACGACCAGCAGTGGTTGGAGTCCGACTTCATCCCGACGGTGCAGAAG
The DNA here is from genome assembly GCF_037153975.1 of Aquipuribacter sp. SD81. Taxonomy (NCBI): domain Bacteria; kingdom Bacillati; phylum Actinomycetota; class Actinomycetes; order Micrococcales; family Intrasporangiaceae; genus Aquipuribacter; species Aquipuribacter sp. SD81. The sequence goes on along the minus strand of NZ_JBBAYJ010000001.1, from coordinate 141,998 downwards.
CGCGGCGCGGCCATCATCGAGGCGCGCGGGTCCTCCTCCGCGGCCTCGGCCGCCTCGGCCGCGGTCGACCACGTCCGCGACTGGGTGCACGGCACGCCGGCCGACGACTGGGTGTCGATGGCCGTGCCGTCCGACGGCTCCTACGGCGTGCCCGAGGGCCTCATCTCGTCCTTCCCCGTCACGTGCGCGGGCGGCGAGTGGTCGATCGTGCAGGGCCTCGAGCTCGACGAGTTCTCCCGCGGGCGCATCGACGCCTCGGTCGCCGAGCTCAACGAGGAGCGCGACGCCGTGGCGGGCATGGGCCTGCTCGGCTGACCGGCTCCTGCCGCGGCGGTCACCCTCGGGTGACCGCCCGGTAGGTCGTGCACGACCGCCCGGGAGGCGGCTGTCCGCCGAGGTCGGTCGCGCACGACCGTCTCGTGCACGACCGTCTCGCCTACGACCGGGTCGTGCACGAGACGGTCGTGCGTGAGCAGACCTGTGACCGGCGTCCCTGCAGGAGGTCGTGCACGACCGGTCGACCGAGCGCCGGGTCAGTGAGCGAGCGCCGGATCAGTGGGCGAAGTGCCGCACGCCCGTCAGGTAGAGCGTGACGCCGGCCTCGCGCGCGGCGGCGACGACCTCCTCGTCGCGCACCGACCCGCCGGGCTGCACGACGGCGCGCACACCCGCGTCCAGCAGCACCTGCAGGCCGTCGGCGAAGGGGAAGAAGGCGTCGGAGGCGGCGACCGCACCGCGGGCCCGCTCCTCCCCCGCCCGCGCGACGGCGAGGCGGCAGGAGTCGACGCGGTTGACCTGTCCCATGCCGACGCCGACGGACGCGCCGTCGTGGGCGAGCAGGATCGCGTTGGACCTCACGGCCCGTACGGCGCGCCACGCGAAGGCGAGGTCCGCCAGCGTCGCCTCGTCGGCGGCCTCGCCGGCGGCGAGGGTCCACGCGGCGGGGTCGTCGCCGCCCGTCGGCCGGCCGTCGTCGCCCGCGGGCAGCGCGGCGTCGACGTCGTCGCGCTGCTGCAGCAGCACCCCGCCGCTCACCGGCCGCAGCTCGATCGCGCCCCGGGCGGGCGGGGCCGCCACGAGCAGCCGCACGTTCTTCTTGCGCGTCAGCACCTCGAGCGCGTCGTCGTCGAAGCCGGGCGCGAGCACGACCTCGGTGAAGACGTCGGCGAGCTGCTCCGCCATCGCGCGCGTCACCGGCCGGTTCGCCGCGACGACGCCGCCGAACGCCGACACCGGGTCGCACGCGTGCGCCTTGGCGTGCGCGTCGGCGACGTCGTCGCCGACCGCGATGCCGCACGGGTTCGCGTGCTTGATGATCGCGACGGCCGGCTCGGTGTGGTCGTGGGCGGCGCGCCACGCGGCGTCCGCGTCGACGTAGTTGTTGAACGACATCGCCTTGCCGTGCAGCTGCTCGGCGGTCGCGAGCCCGGCCGGCGCACCGTCGCGCCCCGACACGTACAGCGCCGCCCGCTGGTGCGGGTTCTCGCCGTAGCGGAGCACGTCGGCGCGCTCCCACGTCGCGCCGAGCCAGGTCGGGAACCCGTCGCCGTCCGGGTCGGGGGCGAGCACGTTGCCCATCCACGACGCGACCGCGACGTCGTAGGAGGCGGTGTGGACGAAGGCCTCGGCCGCGAGCCGCGCGCGCTGGGCGAGCGTGAAGCCGCCCGCGGCGACGGCGGCGAGCGTGTCGCCGTAGCGCGCGGGGTCGGTCACGACCGCGACGCTCGGGTGGTTCTTCGCCGCGGCGCGCACCATCGACGGGCCGCCGATGTCGATCTGCTCGACGCACTCGTCGGGCGCGGCCCCCGAGGCGACGGTCTCGGTGAACGGGTAGAGGTTGACGACGACCAGCTCGAACGGCTCGACGCCGAGCTCGGCGAGCTGGGCGCGGTGGGAGTCCAGCCGCAGGTCGGCGAGCAGCCCGGCGTGCACGCGCGGGTGCAGCGTCTTGACGCGGCCGTCGAGGCACTCGGGGAAGCCGGTGAGCTCCTCGACGGGGGTGACGGGCACCCCGGCGGCCGCGATACGCCCGGCGGTCGACCCGGTCGACACGATCTCGACGCCGGCGTCCGCGAGCCCACGGGCGAGGTCCTCCAGACCGGTCTTGTCGTAGACGCTCACGAGCGCGCGCCGCACGGGGCGCCGGGACGAGGCGCCGGCCTGGTCGGGGGTGGACGCGTCGGGCGCGGTCGTCTCGCTCACAGGGGGCGAGGCTAGCGAGCGGGCGTCGCCGCCGGCGCCGAGGTCCGCCCCGGCGCGGGACGCCACCGGGTGCGCCGCCCCTCGACGACCACCCCGCCCGTCACGAGGCCGGCGAGGACGTCGACGAGCAGGTCGCGCTCGACGACCTTGATGCGCTCGTGCAGCGTCGCCTCGTCGTCGTCGTCGAGCACCGGCACGGCCGCCTGGGCGAGCACCGGACCCGTGTCCGTCCCCTCGTCCACGAGGTGGACGGTGCATCCCGACACCCGGACGCCGTGGGCGAGGGCGTCGCGCACGGCGTGCGCGCCGGGGAAGGACGGCAGCAGCGCCGGGTGGGTGTTGACGACCCGGTCGGGGAACCCGGCGAGCACCGCCGGACCGAGGATCCGCATGAAGCCCGCGCTCACCACCCACTCCACGTCGAGGTCCGCCAGGTGGTCCGCGAGCGCCCCGTCCCACGCGGTGCGGTCCGCGAAGTCGCGCGGCCGCACGACCGCGGCGGCGACGCCGGAGCGGGCGGCGAGGTCGAGGGCGGCGCAGTCGCGGTCGGTGACGAGGGCGACGACGTCGGCGGGCAGGCGGCCAGCTCCGGCCGCGGCGACGAGGGCGGAGAAGAGGCTGCCGGTCCCCGAGGCGAGCACGGCGAGGCGGGGCGCGGGCACCTCGTCAGGCTAGTGGCGCCCGGGTCGCGCCCGTCTGCGACGATCGACCGGTGGCGACGACGAGCGGCCGGACGGTGGCGGGCACCTTCTCCAAGCCGCACGTGCGGCTGCCGCTGGAGATGGGCCTGCTGCTGCTCGGCGCGGAGCTGACGCGCCGCCTGGAGCTGCCGTGGGCGCTGGCGGGGCTGGTGTTCGCGGCGCTGGCCCTCGTGCAGGGCGTCCGCGCGCTGCGCGCGCTGAAGCGCGCACGCCTCGCGGGCGACGAGGGCGCGGGGCCGTTCGGCACCGCGATGGTGGCGCTCGGCGTCGCGCTGGCGGTCGGGCTGCTCGCCGTGCAGGCGCTGATGCTCGCGTTCTACCCGGTGGTCGGCGAGCACCGGGAGTGCGTGGCCGGAGCGCTCACGAGGACCGCACAGCAGGCGTGCGACGACCGGCTGCAGGAACGGCTGCGCGAGCTCACGGTCGCCCGGCTCGGCGCCTGAGCAGCGGCCGCCCCGACAGCAGGTGCAGGGCGGCGCCGACCGCGAGCCCACCCAGCAGCACCCCGCCGGTCACGCAGGCCGAGACGGCGAGCGGGTCGGCGCCGAGCGGTCCCCACGGCCCGAACGAGCCCCGCGCCACGAGCGCGAGCAGAAGCGCGCCGGTGCCGGCCAGGGCGGCCACCGCCACGGCGTCGGCGACCCGGTCCGCCACGGTCGCGCCGGTGCTGCTCGTGTGCCGATGGGCGTGCCACGCGGCGAGGCCACCGGCGAGGACGAGCACGAGCGGGCCGCCCCACGCCCACAGCGGCGCCGCACCGGCGTCGGGCAGCGCGGCCAGCAGCGGCAGCGCGGGCGCGTCGGTGACCGTCGAGCCCTGCAGGTCGATCCGGCCCTCCCCCAGCACCACCCCGGGACCCGCGAGCAGCGCGGCGCCCCACACCACGAGCAGCGGCAGCAGGAGCACCTGCAGCACGACGAGGACGGCGCCGCCGAGCGGGCCCGGGGCGAGCCGGCCGGTGACGTCCACCGCCTGGCTGACGTCGAGGACGAGCCCGGTGGTGACGAGCAGCGCGCCCGCCGTGAGCCACACCGTGAGGGCGACGGCCGCGCCCGGCAGGACCCGCTGCAGCTGGGAGCGGACGACGCGGGGCAGCGAGTCGACGACAGCCGGGCCGTGGACGTCGGCCGCCCCGACGAGGGCACCGGCCCCGCTGACGGCGGCCGCGCCGAGCGCGCACGCGGCGGGCACCGGGTCGGCGTCGGCGAGCCCGGCGGTCGTGGCCAGCAGCCACGCCGCACCGCCGTGCACAGCGGCGACGAGCCCGACGAGCAGCAGCGAGGGCAGGGGCCACGTGCGCTCGGCCAGCCGTCGTCCGACCTGCGCCGCCAGCAGACCCGCGAGCAGGACGAGACCGAGGACCGGCAGCGACACGACGCCGACGACCGGGACGAGGGGGTCCGCGGGCGACGTCGACGCCGCGACCTCGCCGTGGACCTCGAGCCGGCCCGCGTGGGCGAGCAGCCACGCGAGCGCACCGACCCGGAGGGTGTCGACCCAGCCGGTGCCTGCCTGCGGCTCCCCCGCCCACCCCAGCGCGACGAGCGCGACGCACACGACGACGCCGAGCGCGACGGCACCGAGTGACTGCGAGAGCGCGGCCCGGACGTCGGCGAACAGCCCCGGCTGCGGCACACGGGTCGCGCCCGAGCCGCCGCCGCCTGCGGCCGCAGCGGGGGACGCGGGACGGGCGCCGGCGGTTCGCGACGTGCCGGGTCGCACGCCGGGGCGTCCGGCCGGTCGTCCGACGGGCCGGGCGGGCGAACGGGTGCTGCTCACCGGCCCATGGTGCTGCGAGGCCCCGGTCCGGTGGTCGACCGACACGCGTCGGCGACCGACCGGGCCGGGGCCCGTGGTGCGCAGGCCGTCAGAGGGCCTCGACGACCTCCCGCATGAGCCGCGCGGTCTCGCTCGGGGTGCGCCCGACGCGGACGCCGACGGCCTCCAGCGCCTCGGCCTTGGCGGCCGCGGTGCCGGCGGAGCCGGACACGATCGCGCCGGCGTGGCCCATCGTCTTGCCCTCGGGCGCGGTGAACCCCGCGACGTAGCCGACGACGGGCTTCGTGACGTGGTCCTTGATGTAGGCCGCGGCCCGCTCCTCGGCGTCGCCGCCGATCTCGCCGATCATGACGATCGCCTTGGTGGCGGGGTCGTTCTCGAACGCCTCGAGGCAGTCGATGTGCGTGGTGCCGATGACGGGGTCGCCGCCGATGCCGACGCACGTGGTGAAGCCGAGGTCCCGCAGCTCGTACATCATCTGGTAGGTCAGGGTGCCGGACTTCGACACGAGGCCGATGCTCCCCGCGGTCGTGATGTCGGCGGGGATGATGCCGGCGTTGGACTGCCCGGGGCTGATGAGGCCGGGGCAGTTCGGCCCGATGATCCGGGTGGTGCCGGTCTGCTGGGCGCGGGTGAAGAACTCCGCGGTGTCCTTGACGGGCACGCCCTCGGTGATGACGACGGCGAGGGGGATGCCCGCCTCGATCGCCTCGAGCGCCGCGCCCTTCGTGAACTTCGCCGGGACGAAGATGACGGTGGTGTCGGCGCCGGTGGCGGCCATCGCGTCGGCGACGGAGTCGAAGACGGGCACCTGCACCGCCCCGCCGTCGGGGCCGGTGAAGTCGACGGACTGCCCGCCCTTGCCGGGCGTCACGCCCCCGACGACGGCGGTGCCGGAGGTGAGCATGCGCTGGGTGTGCTTGCGCCCCTCGCTGCCGGTCATGCCCTGGACGATGACCTTGCTCTGGTCGGTCAGGAAGATCGCCATGGTGTGCTCGGGTGCCCTCTCAGCTCGCTGCCAGCTGGGCGGCGCGGTCGGCCGCGCCGTCCATCGTGTCCACCTGCTCGACGCCGGCGAGACCGGCCTCGGTGAGGATGCGCCGGCCCTCCTCGGCGTTGTTGCCGTCGAGGCGGACCACGAGCGGCACGGAGACGTCCTCGCCGCGCGAGCCGAGCAGCTCGAAGGCGCTCACGATGCCGTTGGCGACCGCGTCGCAGGCGGTGATGCCGCCGAAGACGTTGACGAAGACGCTCCTCACCTGCGGGTCGGAGATGATGATCTCCAGGCCGTTGGCCATGACCTCCGCGGACGCGCCGCCGCCGATGTCGAGGAAGTTCGCGGGCTTGGCGCCGCCGTGGCGCTCGCCGGCCTGCGCGACGACGTCGAGGGTGCTCATGACGAGGCCCGCGCCGTTGCCGATGATGCCGACGGAGCCGTCGAGCTTGACGTAGTTGAGGTCCTTCTCCTTGGCCGCCTGCTCGAGCGGGTCGACGGCGGAGGAGTCGACGAGGTCGGCGTGGGCCGGGTGGCGGAAGCCGGCGTTCTCGTCGAGCGTCACCTTGCCGTCGAGGGCGACGACGCGGCCGTCGCCGGTGGCGACGAGCGGGTTGACCTCGACGAGCGTCGCGTCCTCCTCGACGAAGACCGTCCACAGCTGCTGCAGGACGTCGGCGACCTGCTCGGCGCGCTCGCCGGTGAACCCGGCGGCCGCCGCGATCTCGGCCGCCTTGTCCGCGTCGACGCCCGCGATCGCGTCGACGGGGACGCGCGCGAGCGCCTCGGGCCGCTCGACGGCGAGGGTCTCGATCTCGACGCCGCCCTCCTTGCTCGCCATGGCGAGGAAGGTGCGGTTGGAGCGGTCGAGGAGGAAGGAGACGTAGTACTCCTCGGCGATGTCCGCACCCGCGGCGACCATCACCCGGTGGACGGTGTGGCCCTTGATGTCCATGCCGAGGATCGCGCGCGCGTGCTCCTCGGCCTCGTCGGCGCTGCGGGCGACCTTGACGCCGCCGGCCTTGCCGCGCCCGCCCGTCTTGACCTGCGCCTTGACGACCGTGACCCCACCCATGCGCTCGGCGGCGGCGCGGGCCTCCTCCGGCGTCGTGGCGACCGCGCCGGCGAGCACGGGCACACCGTGCTGCTCGAACAGGTCGCGTGCCTGGTACTCGTACAGGTCCACGTCAGCGTCACGTCCTCGGGTCGGCAAGCCTGCGGGGGTGGCCGGCGCGGCGGGGCCGCTGCGGCCGGGAGCACCCTATCGCCGGGCTCCGGTCGCCCCGCTCCCGCGCCCCGCTGCTGCGGGAGACGGTCGTCACACGTCGACGGACGGTCCGGGTCGGCGGCGGAGCAGCCGCCACGGCCGGGAGGCGAGCAGGAAGGCGAGGACGCCGAGCGCCAGCGGATACCACGGCACGACGAGGCCGACGCTGAGGGCGTCGCCCGTGCTCGTGGTCTCGACCCGCGAGCTGAGCAGCGTCCCGCTCCCGCCGCCGGCCGCGAGGAGACCGCCGGCGAAGGTGACGGCGAGCACGAGGTGGCCGACGAGGGCCGCCGCCGCGACCACCGTGCCGACGACGAGGCCCCGCTCCCAGTGGAAGCGGCGGCCCTCCTCGACCGCCGCGCGGGCGAGGTCCTGCAGGCTGCCGGTGTCCCGCAGCGCCTCCCGGACGTCCGTCCCGGCGTCGTGGGCGGCACGGAGGTTGGCCCGCAGCTCGTGGCGCATGGCCCGGCTCGTCGCGGAGCGGACGCCGTACCACTCCAGCCACCACTCGAGGCGGAGGACGGCCACGCCCACGAGCAGGCGCTCGCGCGGTCCCCAGGCGGCTCCGCCCGTCCGGTCGTGGGCCGGCCTGCCGGCTGCGGCGCCACCCCGCAGGGGTGGTGCGGTGCGATCCGGTCTGCTCATGCGGTCCTCCCGGTCGGGGCGGTGGTGGCGTGGGGGCGCGGCGCCAGGGCGGGCGCGTCGACCGTCGCGACGACGGCCGTCACCGCCCGCCACGAGCGCCGGAGCCGGTCGAGCTCGGCGAGCCCGGCCGGGGAGACGCGGTAGTAGCGCCGAGCCGGCCCGCGACCCTGCGGCACCAGACGGGCCTCGAGGAGCTGCCGACTCTCGAGACGGGCGAGCGCCGGGTAGACGGAGCCCTCTCCTGCACCGTCCAGGCCGGCGGCCCGGAGGCGCTGGACGACCGCGTAGCCGTAGTCCTCCTCCTCGGCCAGCAGCGAGAGCAGCAGGAGGGTCAGCGCGCCCTTCAGCATCTGCGGCTCCGGCGGCTCCATGTCGAGGAGGTTATGCCTAGTACTTGGCTATGACAAGTACTAGGTGATGCCGGTCGATGGCCTGCGGCGCCGTCGTCCGCGCCGTTCCCGGGGCAGCCGAGGACGGTTAGTCTCAGGACGTGGACGACGTGGCGACGACGGCACGGGGCAGCGGGACCGAGGACGGCGAGCGCGAGGCGCCCCCGCGCGTGGTCATCGCCAAACCGGGGCTCGACGGGCACGACCGCGGGGCCAAGGTCGTCGCCCGCGCGCTGCGGGACGCGGGCGTCGAGGTCGTCTACACGGGCCTGCACCAGACGCCCGAGCAGGTCGTCGCGGCCGTCGTGCAGGAGGACGCGGACGCGGTCGGCCTCTCGATCCTGTCCGGGGCGCACATGACGCTGTTCCCGCGCGTCGTCGAGCTGCTGCGCGAGCAGGGCGCCGACGACGTCGTCGTGTTCGGGGGCGGGATCATCCCCGACGAGGACATCCCGCTGCTGCAGGAGAAGGGCGTCGCGATGGTGTTCACGCCCGGGACGCCGATGGCGACGATCGTGGAGTGGGTGAGGGAGAACGTCTGAGCGCCCGGACGACGCCCCGCGCCCCGGCGTGTGGGCGGGCGGCCACCTGCCCCGGCGGACCCACCGCGGCCTCGGTGCCGCGCTGGAGGTCGTGTGGAACGGCGCCCACGCCCTCACGTGGCCCGTGCAGGTGCCGCTGCGCCTGCTCGGCAGCAGCGGCTCCGCGCTGAGCCTCGCCGACCCGGCGCCGGACGGCGAGCACCCCCTCGTCGTCCCGCGGCAGGGCGCGGGCGACACCGAGCCGGACCGGCCGGTCGTCCTCGTCCACGGCATCGGCGACAACCCGTCGCTGTTCCCGGCGGTGCGCGCCGAGCTCGCCCGCCGCGGGCACGACCACGTGGTGGCGGTGGACTACTCCCCCGAGCGCGACGACGTGCGAGCGGTCGCGGCGGACCTCGGCCGCCACGTCGAGGCGCTCGCGGGCTCCCGGGGCGTCGACGTGGTCGCGCACTCCCTCGGTGGGCTCATCGCCCGCTACTACGTGCAGCGTCTCGGCGGGCACGAGCACGTGCGCACGCTCGCGACCGCCGGCACCCCGCACCACGGCACGCGGACGGCGCACCTGCTGCCGACGCGGCTCGGCCGACAGCTGCGGCCGCGCAGCGACCTCTACGCCGAGCTCGACGAGCCGGCACCCGGGGTCCGGACCCGGTTCGTCTGCCTCGCGTCGGGCATCGACCACGTCATCCTGCCGAGGACGTCGTCGCTGCTCGCCCACCCCGACCTGCCGGCCGAGCACACCGTGCTGCCGGACATCGGGCACATGAGCCTCGCGATCCACCCCGCCTCGGTGGGCCTGCTCGCGGACGCCGTCGCCGACGGCGCCTGACGCGCACGTGCCGCGAGTCGCGGCTAGAGCTTCTCGACCGGCGCGTAGCGCAGCAGCAGCTTCTTCTCGCCGAGGTCGCGGAAGTCGATCGTCGCGACGGCCTTGTCGCCCGCCCCGTCCACGCGGACGACGGAGCCGAGGCCGAAGGAGTCGTGGCTGACCCGGTCGCCCGGCTCGAGGTGGACGACCTCGCGCGTGCCGGCCGTCCGCACCCCGGGCCGCATCGCGACCCGCGCCATCGCGGGCGTCATCGCGCGACCGCGGCCGAAGCCGTCGTCGGACCCGCCGGAGCCGAAGCCGGAGCCGCGCCCGCCCCACCCGGTGCCCGCCGTGTCGACCGCGGACTGGGTGCGCCGCCACTCGACGAGCGCCTTCGGCACCTCCTCGAGGAAGCGGCTGGCCGGCAGGTACTGCGGCTGGCCCCACGCGCTGCGGACGCCGGCGCGGGAGAGGTACAGCCGCTGCCGCGCGCGCGTGATGCCGACGTAGGCGAGGCGCCGCTCCTCGGCGATCCCGAGCGGATCGTCGAGGCTGCGCATGTGGGGGAACGTGCCGTCCTCCATGCCGGTGAGGAAGACGACCGGGAACTCCAGGCCCTTCGCCGTGTGCAGCGTCATGAGGGTGACGCTGCCGCGGTCGCGCTCGTCGGCCGCCTCGGGCGCGTCGGGGATGTCGTCGCTGTCGGCGACGAGCGAGGTGCGCTCGAGGAACTCCGCGAGCGTGCCGTCGGGGTTGCCGGCGTCGTACTCCTCCGCGACGCCGACGAGCTCCGACAGGTTGTCGAGCCGGCCCTCGTCCTGCGGGTCGCGGCTGGTCCTCAGCTCGGTGAGGTAGCCGGTCCGGTCCAGCGCCGCCTGCAGCACGGTGGCGACGGCCGCGCCCTCGGCGACGAGCGCGCGCAGCTCGGCCATGAGCGCGACGAAGCCCGCGACGGCGTTGTACGAGCGCGCGGCCAGGCCCGGCACGTCGTCGAGACGGTCGAGAGCCGCACCGAAGGACAGCCCCTGCGACTCGGCGAAGCCCGCGACGAGCGCCTCGGCCCGGTCGCCGATGCCGCGCTTGGGCACGTTGAGCACGCGTCGCAGGTTGACGGAGTCGTCCGGGTTGCTCAGTGCCCGCAGGTACGCGAGCGCGTCCTTGACCTCGCGGCGCTCGTAGAACCGCGTGCCGCCCACGACGACGTACGGCACGCCGGTGCGGACGAGCACCTCCTCCACCGCGCGGGACTGGTTGTTGGTCCGGTAGAACACGGCGACGTCCCCGTAGGACAGGCCGTGCTCGTCGCGGAGCCGGTCGATCTCCTCCACGACGAAGGCCGCCTCGTCGTGCTCGGAGTCCGCGACGTAGCCGACGATCTTCTCCCCCGCGCCCGCGTCGGTGAACAACCGCTTGTCCTTGCGGTTGGGGTTGCGGGCGATGACGGCGTTGGCCGCGTCGAGGACGGTCTGCGTCGAGCGGTAGTTCTGCTCGAGCAGGACGACGTGGGCGTCCGGGTAGTCCGCCTCGAACTCCTCGATGTTGCGGATCGTCGCGCCGCGGAACGCGTAGATCGACTGGTCGGCGTCGCCGACGACCGTCAGCTCGCTCGGGCCGACGGGCGGGGCGGACCCGGTCGGCGGCGTCGGGTGGTGCTCGGCCTCGCGGTCGGTCCCGGGCAGCTCCTTGTCGTAGCCGCCGACCAGCTCGCGGACCAGCGTGTACTGCGCGTGGTTCGTGTCCTGGTACTCGTCGACGAGCACGTGGCGGAACCGGCGCCGGTAGTGCTCGGCGACCTCGGGGAACGTCTGGAACAGCTCGACGGTCCGCATGATGAGGTCGTCGAAGTCGAGCGCGTTCGCCTGCTGCAGCCGCCGCGTGTACCCGCGGTAGACGTCGAGCAGCACGAGCTCGTCCGCGGTGCCGTCGGCGACCTTCGCCGCGTACGCGTCGGGGTCGACGAGCTCGTTCTTGAGGTTGCTCATCCGCGCCGCGAGCGCGCGGGCCGGGTACCGCTTGGGGTCGAGGTCGAGGTCGCGGACGGTGATGCCGACCAGGCGCTGGGTGTCGGCGGCGTCGTAGATCGAGAAGCTCGACCGCAGACCGAGGCGCTTCGCCTCGAAGCGGAGGATCCGCACCGAGGCGGAGTGGAAGGTCGAGACCCACATCCGCTCCGCGCGCGGACCGACGAGCGCCTCGACGCGCTCGCGCATCTCCGCGGCCGCCTTGTTGGTGAACGTGATGGCGAGCACCTCGCCGGGCCGCACCCCGCGCGCCGCGAGCAGGTGGGCGATGCGGTACGTGAGCACGCGGGTCTTGCCGGAGCCGGCGCCGGCGACCACGAGCAGCGGCGAGCCGGTGTGCGTGACGGCCTCGCGCTGGGCGGGGTTGAGCTGCGCGAGCAGGTCGTCGACGTCGGGCCGCGGGGCGGCGCCGCTCGGGTGGCGCTGCCGGACCGTGCCGAGGACGGGGACCTGCGGCAGGTCGGCGACGGGGTCGAAGAGCGTGCTCATGGAGGTGCTCAGCCTACGTCGCGCTGCGGACGGTCCGGCGCCGTCCACAGGCGGTGCCCGAGCCGGACGGTCGCATGCGGCTTACCCTCGTCCGGTGCCGAGACCGGACTCCGAGATCGAGCGCGCCCTCGTCGTGGGCGCGCACCCCGACGACATCGACTTCGGCTGCGCGGGGACCGTCGCCACCTGGGTCGACGCGGGCGTCGAGGTGACGTACCTGCTCGTGACGCGTGGCGACCAGGGCGGCTTCGACGACACCCCGCGGGAGGAGATGGCCCCGCTGCGCGAGCGCGAGCAGCGCGCGGCGGCGAAGGTCGTCGGCGTGTCCGACGTGCGCTTCCTCGACGGGTACGCCGACGGCTGGGTCGAGCCGACCCGCGAGCTCGAGCGGGACATCGCCCGGGTGATCCGCCAGGTGAGGCCCCAGCGGATGATCGTGCAGTCGCCGGAGCGCAACTACGAGCGCCTGCCGGCCTCGCACTCCGACCACCTGGCGACCGGCGAGGCGGCGATCCGCGCGATCTACCCGACGGCCCGCAACCCGTTCGCGTGGCCGGAGCTGCTCGCCGACGAGGGCCTGGAGCCGTGGGTGGTGAACGAGGTCTTCATCATGGCGCACCCCGGCGCCGACCACGCCGTCGACGTCACCGACACCTTCGACCGCAAGATCGCGGCGCTGCAGGAGCACCGCAGCCAGACCACGCACATGGGTGAGGGGCTGCAGACGATGGTCCGGGAGTGGCTGACCCGCAACGCCGGCGTCGCGGGGCTGCCGCAGGGCCGGCTCGCCGAGCTGTACCTCGTCACCGAGCTCGCGTAGGACCGTCGACGGGCCCGGCGGGGTCTCAGCCGAGGAAGCGGTCGCTCCACAGCACCGCGACCACGACGTTGAGCAGGGCGAGCCCGCCGACGAGGTGGAACACCCCCGCCGGCACCGTCTCGCGCCGGCGGTTGACGACGGCGAGCACGGCGACGACGAGCGCGACGACGAGCTTGACGCTGATCTTCGCGTTGTCGATGTTCTCCCCGTCGAACGCGGGGTAGCTGAGGCCGACGAGCAGGATCCCCGTGACGAGCGCCGTCAGGGCGCCGTGCCACATGATCGGCGCGATCCGCGGGTGGCGGACCGTGGCGAGCCAGCCGCCGACCACCCCGGCCATGCCGACGAGGTGGAGGACCACGAGGACGCCGTACAGGATGGCCATGCCCGCCAGCCTAGAGAACGGCCCCGCGCCTCAGCGGGAGGACGACCCCGCCGGGAGCGTCCACACCGAGCGGTCCGGACCCTTCGGCACGATCCGGGTGGGGTTCAGCTGCTCGTGCGTGACGTAGTAGTGACGCTGGATGTGGTCGAGGTCGACGGTGTCGCCCCAGCCGGGCCGGGCCCACAGCTCGCGGGCGTAGCGCCACAGGTTCGGCAGCTCGGTGAGCTTCTGCCGGTTGCACTTGAAGTGGCCGTGGTAGACGGCGTCGAAGCGGACGAGGGTGGTGAAGAGCCGTACGTCGACCTCCCGGGGCTCCTCGCCCATGAGGAAGCGGCGGTCGGCGAGCCGCTCCTCGAGCGCGTCCAGCCGGGCGAACAGCCGGTCGAAGGCCTCCTCGTACGCCTCCTGCGTGGTGGCGAAGCCGCACCGGTACACGCCGTTGTTGACGTCCGCGTAGACGTCGTCGATGAGCGGCTGCATGTCGGCCCGCTCGTCGGCCGGCCACAGGTCGGGGACCGTCCCGTCCGGACCGGGCCGGTGGTGCTCGACCCACTCCGTCGACAGGTCGAGGGTGAGCTGCGGGTAGTCGTTGGTCACCACGCGGCCCGTGACGGTGTCGACGAGGCACGGCACCGTCACGCGGCCGGCGTAGTCGGGGTCGCTCGCGAGGTACGTCTCCGACAGGTAGCGGGTGCCGAGCACGGGGTCACGACCGTCGGGGTCGAGCGTGAACCGCCAGCCCTTCTCGTCGCGCACCGGGTCGACGACGGCGAGCGAGATCACGTCCTCCAGCCCGAGCAGCCGGCGCACGATGACGGAGCGGTGGGCCCACGGGCACGCGAGCGACACGACGAGCCGGTACCGGCCCGCCTCGACGGGCCAGCGCCCCTGGTCGTCGGGGCCCTCGCCGGGCGCGGACGTGCTGTCACGGGTGACGCGGTCGGTGAAGCGGTTGCCCTGGCGCACCCACTCCCCGCGGGAGGAGGTCTCGGACGCGAACTGCGCGGGGGCCGTCGTGCTCACCGACCGAGCGTACGAGCGGCCGGGTGGCCGAGCAGGTCGAGGGCGTCGTCCACGAGCCGCGTGCGCGGCAGTGCCGCGAGGTCGTGGACGCCGACCCAGCGCACGGCCTCGGTCGAGCCGTCGACCTCGACGACCTCGGGCTCGACGTCGGCCGGGACGTCGACGGCGTACACGACGCGCACGCCGTGGAAGTCCTCGAGCACGCCGCTGGGGGCGCGGCCCGTGAAGTGGGTGCTGGACACCCCGAGCAGCCGGGGCGACGACACCGGCAGCCCGGTCTCCTCGTGCACCTCGCGCACGAGCGCCTCCGGCACCGCCTCGCCGTGGTCGAGACCGCCGCCGGGCAGCGTCCACAGCCCGGCACCGGCCGCGCGGTCGGCGATGGAGGTGAGGAGCAGCTCCTGGTCGACGCCTCGGCCCCGCAGCGCCACGCCGTAGACGCCGACCCGCAGCCGACGCAGCGCCGGCTGCTCCCCCGGCGCGCCCGGGTGCCGGGGCTCGGCCGCCGGCGCCCCGGACAGCGGCTGCAGGAGGTCCTCCCGCACGTGGAGGTCGCCGAGCTCCCGCCCGGCGAGGCCGAGGGCGAGACCGACGTAGGGGGTGAGGGGCAGCGCGTCCGCCTCGGCCGGGGTGACGCTCAGCAGGTCCTCCGGCGCCGACCCGGCCTCCGGCCGGAGCGTCCCGCCGAGGACCTCCACGTCGTGCACGACCCGGACGGTGTGCACCTGCAGGCCGCGGTGAGGCAGGTCGACCACGTCGTCGAGCACCGCGCGCACGCCGGTCGGTCGCACCCGCAGCCCGGTCTCCTCGTGCACCTCGCGGACGACCGCGTCGGCCGGGTGCTCCCCGTGGTCGACGCCCCCGCCGGGCAGGAACCACCGTCCGGCGAGGTCGGAGGTCCGCGGCGCCCGCACGAGCAGCACGTGGTCCGGGTCCGGCCCCGGGTGCACGACCGCATAGGAGGCGAGCCGCTGGACCGGCCGCAGCCCGCTCACGCCGCGGTGCCGGTCGAGGTGCCCGCCGCGGCGGCGTCGCGCCGGGTGAGCTCCGCGCGCACGTCGGCCGTGACACGCCGCTCGGCCCAGAACGACAGGAACGGGACCGTCCCGGCCAGCAGCACCCCGAGCGTCGTGAGGGGGCGCCAGCGCCGGCGGCTCGCGAGGTCGATGCCGGTCGCCAGGTACACCATGTAGCCGAAGCCGTGGATCGGGCTGACGGTCCGCGACAGCACGTCGGTGCGGAAGCCGAACAGGTCGGTGTAGCGCAGCAGGATGCCGACCGTCAGCAGCAGCAGGAACGACCCCACCACCCACGCGACCACGCGGAACCTCGTCAGTGCGGCGCTCACGGGGCGCTCCTCTCGGTGGGGACGGGCGCACGGCCCGCCTCGGGCTGGGTCCCGGCGGCGCGGCGCCGCTCGAGCGCGGCCGCCTCGGCGGCGGCCTCCTGCCGGGCGACGTCGTCGCGGAGCATGCGCGCCCACAGGACGACGGCGAAGCCGGCGAAGACGAACCACTGCAGGGAGTACGCGAGGTTGCGCCAGTCCCGCGACACCCGGGCCGCGTCCGGCGGGCCGGCCAGCGGCACGGGCTGGTCGGCGGCGGGACCCGTCGGCGGGCCCTCCGCGCCCGGCGCCCCGGCCGCCTGGACGACGAAGCCGCCGACCAGCTCCTCGGGCCAGCGGTTGACGAGGTCCGCGGTCGCGAGCAGCGGGACGACGCCCTCCGGCTGCACGATGTCGACGGGCAGGTCGAGCGGCTCCGGCGCCTGCAGCCAGCCGACGACCCTGACGGGACCGGTGGGTGGGGCGGGGACCGGCGCGGCGGGAGATCCCGGGTCGGCGGGCACCCAGCCGCGCACGACCGGCACGAGCACCCCGGCGTGGCCGTCCACGGTCCCGTCCAGCCGCACGGCGGTCACGACCCAGCGACCGGGCTCACCGGCCCGCCCGCCCTCGCCGTCGCGGTCGGCGAGCAGCAGCGTGCGTTCGGGCACCCACCGTCCCTCGGCGACGACGAGACGGCCCGGGTCGCGCTGCAGCGGCAGCGCACCGACGCCGACCAGGTCCTGCACGCGCGGCAGGGCGGCGACGTCGGCGGGGCCCAGCGTGGTGGGGTCGGCGACCGGGCGCGTGCTCTCTGGGGCGCTGCGGCCCCACTGCCACTGCCCGAGCCACACCATGCCGGCGACGGCGGCGACGAGCACCGCGGTCAGCGCGACCCAGCGCCACGTGAGCAGGGTCCGGAGCACCCCTCCAGGGTACGGAGCGCGCGGCCGGGCCCCGTCGTCCGGTCGGCCGGGGGCTCAGGCCGCCATGAGCATGGCGAGCACGGCCGTGTCCACGTCGGCGGCGGGGTCGATGCCGCGGCGGCTCACGAGCCTGGTGACGGTGCCGTCCGGCTCGGCCTCGACCCACGCGGCCCGGTGGTCCAGGCCGAGGTGCGGCGCGCCGGGCAGGAGCACGCAGCCGCTCGCGACGACGTCGACGTCCGGCGTGGTGGTGGGGGTCTCCGCCGGCGGGTGCAGCAGCAGGAGCGCGACGGGCGGTCCCGCGGGCCGGCGCTGCGCGACGCCGGGGTCGAGCGCGCGCCCCACGAGACGGACGAGGCCGACCGCGTCGGGGACGCGGTCGTCGTCCGGCCGGGTCTCGTCGGCGCTGAAGAGGCTGGTGGTGGGCAGCAGCCCGGGCGTGGTGGCGACGCGGACGGCCAGGGTGAGCAGGTGCACCCACTCGCGGGTGCTGTCGGGCCAGCGCCCGGAGACGAGGAAGCCCGCGAGGCCGTCCTCCGCCCGGTGCAGTGGCGCGATCCCCACGCTGCGCGGGCGCGCGCCGTCGTCCGCCTGGTCTCCTCCGCGGGTCCGCACCGCAACCACCTCCTGCGTGGCCGGGCCCTGACGGCCCGGGTGGAGCGTCAGGGTGCGGTGGACATCGGCTGGCACACAAGATCCCTTGAGTGCCAGCCGCCATCCGCGTGCCGCACGGTGACGTACCCAGGGTGCGCCTGGTCGACCGGACCGCGCGTGCGACACGCTCACCGACCCCGATGGAGAGATCGATGAAGACAGCAGTCCTCACCTTCGCCACCGCCCTCGTCGCCGCCGGCGGCATCGCCCTGGCCGGGCCCGCCTCCGCCGCGCACTGCATCGACGCGGACGGCACCTCGCCCGGCTTCTCGTGGTTCGGGGTGCACGCCCGCACCGTCGACCACGCCGAGGGCGGCAACCCCGGCCCGCACGCCGGCACGTCCGGGGCGTCGAACTGCCTCGAGACGACCGGCAGCCCGTCGGACCGCGCGCCCGGCCGCGGCTGAGCGCACCCACGCGAGGGGCGCCCGGGCTCTGCCCGGGCGCCCCTCGTCGTGCGACCGGTTCAGCCCGCCTCGGTGAGGCGCACCTGCAGGGTGTGCTGCGTGCCGTCCTCCAGCACGATCACGAGCTCGCGGCAGGTGCCCGCCCACGCCTCCTCGGTCTCCCACAGGTACGTGTACCGGTCGCGGGCGCGGTTGTACCGCAGCACCGTCTCGCCGGGTCCGTCCGCTGGGGTGGTGACGGCGTACTGCACGACCTCGCCGGTGTCGCACGACACCTCGCGAGAGGCCGGCGAGTGCGACGGCTTCAGCACGTCGAGGCCGCGCGCCCCGCCGAGGGAGAACTCGACCGGGACGGCCGCGCCCGCGTCGCGCGTGACGAACCCGTCGGCCCCGGCCCGCGGGCTGAGGACCCCGGCCCCGGGCGCCGCGCAGGTCGGCGGCACGTCGAAGGCCTCGGTGTTGTCGTCGCGGTTGGTCGTGCCCTGCTCGGCGCTGTACCCGAGCCCACGGCGGGCGAAGGCGTTCCAGATGAGGCACGTGTCCTCGCCGCCGAGCGCCTCCGACGCCGCGATGATCCCGTCGCGGCCGGCGACGAACCCGGGCGCGCAGCCCTGCATCTTGAGCCCGTCGGTCACGTACTGCAGGGACCGGTTGTTGCCGCCGGCGTCCCACGTGTCGTAGACGTTGTCGTTGAACCCGTGACGGTCCACGAGGTCCCACGTCATGTCCCACAGCACCGCGGCCCACGTGTGACCGATGCCGTGCGGCACCGCGAGCGACGTGCCGCCGACCCAGCCGCCGGTCCTGATCCGGTCGTAGGTCGCCGGCTGGATCGTCATGTCGCGCGAGTACGGCGCCGGACGGATGCCCCCGCCGGAGCGGTCGTCCTGGTACAGCGCGTACGGGCCCATGCCGCGGGCGCCCTCGGGGTCGTCGACCGAGGGGTCCATGAGCATGACGATCGCGTAGAAGTCGCTCCAGCCCTCGCCCATCTGCTCGTTGCCCGACAGGCAGTTGACGTCGAGCCCGCCGGTGAGGCGGTTGGAGATGCCGTGGCCGTACTCGTGGATGACGATCCCGTTCTCCAGGTCGCCGTCGCGCATCGGGGGGATGTCCTCGTCCGCCCTCACCGCACCGGTCGCGGGCAGGCCGGCCTTGAGGACCTGGCCGTCCTCCTGCCGCACCATGACGGACGGGATGTCGGTGTCGAGGCTGCCGCCGAGCGAGATCGGGTTGCCGGGCGTGTTGTTGACGACGACGACGGCGCTCGCCCCGGCGGCGTCGGCGTTGGCCGTCTTGACGACGAACGAGCACGTACCGCGGTCGACGACGGCGATGGCGCCGGCCGGGAAGCCGACGAGGGGTGAGCAGCCCTCGTTGGTGCCGCTGCCGTCCTCGGCCAGGGCGAAGGCGCCGCTCAGGCCCTCGACGGTGGGCTCGGGACCGTAGCCGGCACCGCTCGCGCCGTACGTGCCCGCGGCGGACGACGGCGCATCGACGACGACCTGGTAGGGCAGGACCCCGCCACCGGGGTTCCACAGGTACATCTGCATGCGGGGGGACGAGCCGTCCGCGGCGGGCGTGGAGAAGTTGGCGTTGTTCGTGCCCCCGCCGTCCTGCGCCTCGGCGCGCACGGCGTCGCCGCCCCGGCCGGCGCCGGTGTAGTTGGTCGCCTGGAAGTTGCCGGAGACCTCGTCGAAGCCGTACCCGTGCATGACGTCGTGGATGACGTTGTTGAGGTAGAAGAGGTTCGTCACCGCCGCCGGCTGGTAACCCCCCGGGTCCAGCGACAGGTCGAGCTCGAAGTCGAAGTCGAGCCCCGCGCCGCCGTCGACGTCGGCGCCCGCGTCGGGCACCCCGTTGTTGTCCCGGTCGAGGTAGGCGTGGACGTTGTTGCCGCGCGTGGTCGTGAACTCCGGCCCGGCGACGCCGTCGGTGTCGTGCCAGCCGAACGGCGAGGACGCCGCGTCGGCGGGGTTCTCCACGAGCGTGCGCGGACCGTCGTTCGGGCTCTCCTTCGGGATCTCGTACACGCGGTACGACGAGCCGTCCTCGACGCGCTCGGCGGGGGCGTGCGACCCGCTGAGGACCTCGCCCCCGTGCTCGTCGGTGTGCTCGTCGGCGTGCTCGTCGGTGAGGCCGGTCTCCAGCTGGGTGCCGGTGGCCGCGCCGCGGGCGAGCGTGCTCGCGAGCTGGTCGTGGGTGTGCTCGACCGTCCAGTTGTCGGCCTGCAGCAGCTCGCCGGTCTCCGCGTCGACGACGGCGTTCCACAGGTCGGGGCTGTCGACGTCGTCGATGACCACCTGGTAGGCGGCGACCAGCCCGGCCTCGGTCGGCTGCCAGCCCAGCCGCGTCGGGATCGGCTCCTCGGAGATCCCGCCGTCGGTGAGGACCACCTCGCCCGGCTCGGCGGTGCGCGCCGCCACCGCCGGGCGCAGGTCCTCCGGCTCGGCGAGGTCGAGCTCCTCGGCCGCCGCCTCGACCGCGGCCACCGCACCGGTGGCCTCGGCGCGCTCGGCGCCGGACAGGTCCCGCACGAGCGTGCTGCCGACGTGCAGGACGCTGCCGTCGGCGGCGACGTTGACCGTGGCGGTGCCGCCGAACACCTCCAGGCCCTCGTGGCGCTGGTAGACGTTGACGTGGGTGACGCCGTTGTGGCGGCTGCGGTAGGCGGAGCGCACCTCGACGTCGGACACGTCGGCGTCGGTGACGCCGTGCCGGCCGGCCGCGGAGCGCAGGTACTCGACCGCGATGTCGACCGCGTCGGCCTCCGACGGGCCGGTCAGGGCGGTGCCGGTCGGGCCGTCGGCGGTCTCGGCGGCCAGACCGGGCAACGGGGCCACGAGCAGGGCCCCGAGCACGACGGGGGCGGTGAGCGCGGCGGTGCGCCTCGACCTCACGAGAGGTCTCCGCGGGCGCAGGGGTGGGTGGTGGGCATGGCGGGGTCGACCCTTCTCGCGGTGTTGACTCAAGCGATGACTTGTTCCGACTTGCGCATGCGACACTAGGCCGGTATCGGCGTCCTTGACCAGACCTTCCCGAACATCCGGTGCAGAAGGTGCGGACGGGGCGGGCTCCCCTACCGTCGACGCCGTGCAGCCTGCGGGTCCCGTCTCCGTCAACCCGGCCACCGAGGCCGACGTGCCGGCGCTCGCCGCCCTCGCCGTCGAGCACTACGGCGGCGACGTCGCCGCCTGGCGCGAGCGGCTCGCGGCGCCCGTGGCCGCGGGCGAGCTCGTGCTCGTCGCGCGGGCCGCCGCTCCCGGCGGACCCGGCGAGGGGGACGCCGACGGCGCGGCTCCCGTCGGCTACGTGCGGGCCGGCCGACGCACACCCACCGGGGACGACCCGGCGCCGGCCGGCTGGTGGCTCACCGGGCTCGTCGTCGCGGCGTCGGCGCGAGGCCGCGGGGTCGGCTCGAGGCTGGTGTCGACGGCCCTCGCGCACCGTCCCGCGGGTGAGCCGGTCTGGTCGATGGCGAACGCGACGAACGCGGCCTCCCTCGCGCTGCACGAGGCAGCCGGGTTCGCCGAGGTGCTGCGGGCGCCGGTGCTGCTCGGCGAGCCGTTCGAGGGTGGCGAGGGGGTGCTGTTCGGGCTCGACCCGTGAGTCAGACGTCCGACTCCGACGTGCACGGCTCGTACCGCGGCTGCCCGTCCACTGCGCCGCTCTCCTGGATCGACCAGCCGTGTTCGCCTCCGGGCACCAGGCGGTAGTCCAGGAGCCACGTGACGCAAGGAAGGTTGTCGGGACCGAATGCGGGGTCCTGGGTCGAGGTGAAGGTCACCTGAGCGCGGATGTCGTCACCGTCGGCGGACGCATCCATGACCACCACCGTGTAGACGTAGCTCGTCGCCTGCTCCTGGCGGAACTGCTCGAGCGACAGGCTGCTGCGACGGTCCTCGGACAGCTGCGCGTAGGCGCGTTCGTAGTCACCGGTCGTGATGCCGTCGAAGTAGTCGAAGAGGACGTCCGCGACGACGTCGGCCTGGACGCTGTCCACCTGCGTCGTGACGACCGTTCCCTGGTCCGACTCGTCGGTGGCCTCGCACACCTGTGGTTCGAGCGGTTCGGCCTCGTCGGCCCACTGCTCCATCCGGTCCGCGACCACCCGTGCCGGAACCGCGAACTTGAAGCCCTCCACGACGTCGACGACGACGTCCTCCCCGACCACCTCGCCGAGTGACGACCGGGTCCCCGAGACCAGTCCGACGATGACCCCGTCGGCATCCACCACGGGTCCGCCGCTGTTGCCCGAGTTGGTCGGCACGGTCATCCGCATGAGGTCGTACACCTCCACGGTCGACCCGTCGTACCAGCGGTACTGCACCTGTTCCCCGTAGGCGCTCACGATGCCGGGCCCCGCCAGCGAGAGGGCACCCGACAGGGGGTACCCGATGGCCGCGACCTCCGTGCCGATGTCCGCGGGCACCTGCGCGATCTCGAAGCGGTGACCCGACAGCGGCTGGCTCGACCGCAGCAGGGCGATGTCGTTCCCCTCGTCGTACCCGACGACCTCCGCGGTCGCGGTCTGCTCCCCCAGGAGCAGCTGCAGGGTGGCGTGCCCGGCGACGACGTGTGCCGCTGTGACGACGAGATCGGTGCCGACGACCGCGCCGCTTCCCGTGGCGACGCCGTCGCACAGGACGTTCTGCACCCTCACAGCACCTCCGGCGACGCGCCGGTACACGGCCGCGAAGTCCTCCTCCGCGTCAGCCGACGGAGACGGCGTCGAGGGCGTCGAGGGCGTCGGTGTCGGTGTCGGTGTCGGTGTCGGTGTCGTGGCGACGGTCCCGACCTCGGGAGCAGCGGCCGTTCCTCTTCCTGAGTCGTCCGCGCCCGAGCCGAACCCCACGGAGACCAGCCCGAGTGCCGAGGCGCCCACGAGGACGAGGATCGTCGACAGCACGCCGATGACCACTCCCGCGCCCGTCGAGCCGGCGTCCGCAGCCGTTGCTCTCCCCACCCACGCACGAGGCCGCCGCATGGCGACCGATGCTGCCAGACAGCCCGTCGCGAGGCGGCCGATCACGACGACCGGCGGCTCACTCCCACTCGATGGTGCCCGGCGGCTTGCTCGTGACGTCGAGGACGACCCGGTTGACCTCGGGCACCTCGTTGGTGATGCGGGTGGAGATACGGGCGAGCACGTCGTGCGGCAGGCGAGTCCAGTCCGCCGTCATCGCGTCCTCGCTGCTCACCGGGCGCAGCACGACCGGGTGGCCGTAGGTCCGCCCGTCACCCTGCACGCCGACGCTGCGGACGTCGGCGAGCAGCACGACCGGGCACTGCCACACCTCGCGGTCCAGGCCCGCGGCGGTCAGCTCCTCACGCGCGATGGCGTCGGCGCGGCGCAGCACGGCGAGCCGGTCGGCCGTCACCTCCCCGACGATGCGGATGCCGAGCCCCGGACCGGGGAACGGCTGTCGCCACACGATGTCCTCGGGCACGCCGAGCTCGAGCCCGACGCGGCGCACCTCGTCCTTGAACAGGGTCCGCAGCGGCTCGACGAGGGCGAACTCGAGGTCCTCGGGCAGCCCGCCGACGTTGTGGTGGCTCTTGATCGTCGCGGTGCCGCTGCCGCCGCCGGACTCCACGACGTCGGGGTACAGCGTCCCCTGCACGAGGAACTCGACCGGCTCGGCCTCGCTGCCCTCCTCGGCCACCACGCGCGCGGCGGCCTCCTCGAAGACGCGGATGAACTCGCGGCCGATCACCTTGCGCTTGGTCTCGGGGTCGCTCACGCCGGCGAGCGCGGCGAGGAACCTGTCGGCGGCGTCGACGACGACGAGGTCGACGCCGGTCGCGGCGACGAAGTCCTGCTCGACCTGCTCGACCTCGCCCTCGCGCAGCAGCCCGTGGTCGACGAGCACGCACGTGAGCCGGTCCCCGATCGCGCGCTGCACGAGCGCGGCGGCGACGGAGGAGTCGACGCCGCCCGACAGCCCGCAGACGGCCCGCGACTCGCCGACCTGGGCGCGGATGGCCTCGACCTGGTCGGCGATGACGTTGCCGATGGTCCACGTCGGGGCGATGCCCGCGACCTCGTGGAGGAAGTGCTCGAGGACGGCCTGCCCGTGCGCGGAGTGCAGCACCTCGGGGTGGAACTGGACCCCGGCCAGGCGCCGCTCGGGGTCCTCGAACGCCGCGACGGGCGTCCCGGTGGTGCGGGCGACGACGTCGAAGCCCGACGGGGCCTGGGTGACGGCGTCACCGTGCGACATCCACACCGACTGCTCGCGCGGCAGGCCGTGGAACAGCGTCGAGTCGCCCGCGACCACCTCGAGGTCGGTGCGGCCGTACTCGGCGCCGCCGGTGCGCTCGACGTGCCCGCCGAGCGCGCGGGCCATGGCCTGGAAGCCGTAGCAGATGCCGAACGTCGGGACCCCGGCCTCGAACAGCTCGGGGCCGACGTCGGGGGCGCCGAAGGCGTACACCGACGACGGGCCGCCGGACAGGATGATCGCGGCCGGGCCGCGCTCGAGGATCTCCCCCACCGGGGTCGTGTGGGGGACGATCTCGCTGTAGACGCGGGCCTCGCGCACCCGCCGGGCGATGAGCTGGGCGTACTGGGCGCCGAAGTCCACGACGAGGACGGTCGGGTGCTCGCTCGTGCCGGTCGTCGGGGTGCTCACGCGGTCAGGCTAGTGGCGCCCGCACCGCCTCCCCGCTCGGCACCGCACCACCGTCGCCCCGCCGAGCGTCCTCGGCGGGCGGGGCGCCCGTGAGCCGCCGGTACGGCGCACCGAGCGGCGGGCGGGCGTCGGCCTCGCCGCGGCGCGGCCACAGCGCCATCGCGCGCTCGGCCTGAGCGGTGATCGTGAGCGAGGGGTTGACGCCGAGGTTGGCGCTCACCGCGGAGCCGTCGACCACGTGCAGCCCGGGGTGGCCGTGCACGCGCTGGTAGGCGTCGAGCACCCCGTGCTCGGGGTCCGCCGCGATCGCGCAGCCGCCGAGGAAGTGCGCCGTCATGGGCACGTCGAGCACGTCGACGACCGTGCCGCCGGGCCGCACCGTCACCCCGGTGAGCTCGCCGAGGTGCCGGGCGAGCGCGCGCACCGCCGCGTGCCCCGCGGGGATCCAGCTCGGGTTGGGCTCCCCGTGCCCCTGCCGCGACGTGAGGCCGGCGCCGAGCCGCCCGCCCGGGCCCCGACCGCGCCGCCACGACGTGGTGAGGGAGTTGTCGCGGGTCTGCATGACGAGGCCGATGACGGTGCGCCGGCTCCAGTCGCGCTTCCGGAGCGTGCGCAGCGTGTCGAGCGGGTGCCGGAGCGCCTCGCCGACGAAGCGCAGCGGGCGCGGCACCCGCCCGCCGCCGTCGACGAGCAGGGTGGCGAGCAGCCCCATGGCGTCCGACCCGGCGTTGTAGCGGACGTTCTCCACGTGCGTGTCCGGCGTCGGGTGGAACGAGGCGGTGATGGCGACGCCGTGGGTGAGGTCGGTGCCGGGCACGCGGTCGGCGGTCGCCCCGACGAGCGCCTCGGAGTTGGTGCGCGTGAAGCGCCCGAGCGCGGGCGGCAGGTCCGGCAGGACGCCGTCGGCCCGCAGGCGCTGCAGCAGCGACTGGGTCCCCCACGTGCCGGCGCCGAGCACGACGTCGCGGCACAGCACCTCCCGGCGGTCGCGTCGCAGCCCCGTGAGCCCTGGTCGGCCGGTCCGGTCGTGCACGACCCGCCAGCGCGGTCCGGGCCGGTCCGCGAGCGAGGCGAGCGGGCCGAGCGGCTCGACCCGCACCACCGTCCGCAGCGCCTCGACCCGTGCCCCGCGCCGCTCGGCGAGGTGGAGGTAGTTCTTGACCAGCGTGTTCTTCGCGCCCACCCGGCAGCCGACCATGCAGGCCCCGCACCCCGTGCAGGCCGTCCGCTCCGGCCCCTCGCCACCGAAGTACGGGTCCGGGACGGTGTCGCCGGCGCGCACCGTGGGAGTGGGGAGGAACACGCCGACGGGCACGCGGCGGAACGTCTCGGGCACGCCGAGCTCGGCCGCGGCGCGGCGCACGGCCTCCTCGACCGGGCCGTCGAAGTCGTGCCCGCGGACCCCGAGGACGCGTGCGGCGGTGTCGTAGTGGGGCGCGAGCTCGGCCTCCCAGTCGGTCAGGTCCGCCCACGGTCCCTGCCGGTAGAACGCCGACGGCGGCCGGTAGAGCGTGTTCGCGTAGTTGAGCGAGCCACCGCCGACCCCCGCACCCGCGAGCACGAGCACGTCCGGCAGGCGGTGCAGCCGCTGCACGCCGAAGCAGCCGAGCCGCGGCGCCCACAGGTAGCGCGGCAGGTCCCACGAGGTCCGGGCGAACTCGTCGTCGGCGAACCGGCGGCCCGCCTCGAGCACGAGGACGTCGTGGTCCTTCTCGGCCAGCCGGAGGGCGGCCACGGACCCGCCGAAGCCGGACCCGACGACGACCACGTCGACGGTCGGGACGCCCTCGTCGCTCCCGTCGCTCCCGTCGCTGCCGTCGCGCCCGTCGACCTGCTGTCCCGCCTGCCGTCCCGACTGCCGTCCCGCCTGCCGTCCCGCCTGCCGTCCCGCCTGCCGTCCCGCCTGCCGTCCCGACTGCCGTCCCGACTGCCGTCCCGACTGCGGTCCCGCCTGCCGTCTCACGGCAGCCTCACCGCCCGCGCCACCCGCGCGAGCGCGACGAGCACGGGCTCCCAGCGCCGCGGCGGCTGGCGCAGCAGCCGGCCGACGACCCCGCCGTGCGCCGTGACCACGGCGCGGGTGCGGGTGACCTCCGCGAGGCCCTCGGGCCCGTAGCGGCGCCCGTACCCGGACGTGCCGAACCCGCCGAGGGGCACCGCCGGCGAGCCCCACGCGAGGTGGTAGCTCTCGTTGACCACGACCGTCCCGACCCGGAGCCGGGACGCGAGGCGTCGGGCGCGACCGGCGTCGGTGGTCCACAGCGCGGCGGCGAGCCCGCTCGGGTGGTCGCTCATGCGGGTCACGGCGTCCTCGTCGTCGCGCACGACGGTGAGCGCGACGACGGGCCCGAACGTCTCCTCCGTCGCCGCGCGCGCGTCGGCGGGGACGTCGGTGAGGACGGTCGGCTCCATGGCGGCAGGGCCCACGTCGTCGCGCGCGCGGCCGCCGGTGAGCACGCGCGCGCCGCGCGCGACGGCGTCCTCGACGTGGCCGAGGACGCGCTCGCGCTGCGCGGGCGACACGAGACCGCCCATGTCGGTGAAGTGGTCGCGGCGGCTGCCGAGCCGCAGCGCGCGCGTGCGGGCGAGGAAGGCGCGCTCGAAGTGGTCGGCGACGGCGGCGTGCACGTACAGGCGCTCCGTCGCGGTGCACGTCTGCCCGGCACCGCCGAAGCAGTCGCGCACGAGGCCGGCCGCGGCGGCGTCGACGTCGGCGTCCGCGGCGACGTAGGCGGCGTTCTTCCCGCCGAGCTCCAGCGTGTGCCCGACGAGCGAGCGGCCCGCGAGGGCGGCCACCTCGCGCCCGACGCCCTCCGAGCCGGTGAACAGCACGTGGTCCGCGCCCGCGACGAGCGCCTGCGCCGTGGCGGGGTCGTCGCCGGCCACCAGCTGCCACACCCCGCCGGGCACACCGGCGTCGGCGAGCAGCCGCCCGACCGCGAGCGCGAGCGGGAGGCTCTGCTGCGCGGGCTTCACGACGACGGCGTCACCCGCGAGCAGCGGCGCGAGGCTGTCGGACAGCACGAAGACGAGCGGGTAGTTCCACGCGGCGACGTTCGCGACGACCCCGACCGGCACGCGCTCGACCCGCGCGCTCGTGAGGCCCGGCACGTAGGACGGCCGACGCCGGGGTCGCAGCAGTCCGGGCCCGCGCAGCCACAGGTGCCGGCTCACCTGCAGGGCGTTGACGACCTCGAGCACGGCGTCGCCGCGCGCCTTGCCCGTGACGTCCTGCACGGTGTCGGCGAGGTCCTCGCGCCCGCGCACGACGAGGTCGTGGACGCGGCGCACGACCCGGGCCCGCGCCGCCGGCCCGAGCGCCTGCCACGCCGGCTGCGCCGCCCTGGCCCGGGCGAGGACGGCGGGCACGTCGTCGGCGGTGTGGGACCGGACCCGCGCGAGCACACCGCCCGTCGCGGGGTCCGGGACCTCGACGACGGGACCGTGCGCGCCCGTGACGACGTGCACCGGGACCTCGGCGCCACCACCGCGCGCGCCGTCCGGGTCCTGCCCCGCGGCCCGCCCACGGGCGGACCGCGGCAGCGACGTCGTCATGGCACCACGGTAGGCGGCGGCCTCAGGAGATGGGCACGACCTCCGGCGCGCCCAGCCGGACGGCGTCGGCGGTCTCGTCGTCGGGCTGCTGCTGGCTCTCCCGCTCCGCCTCGACGCGCTTGAGGTAGTGCTGCACCTCGCGCTCCACCTGGTCCTCGCCCCAGCCGAGGACGCTCGCCATGAGCTCGGCGGTGGGCCGGGCCGCGGCGACCCCTCGGTCGAAGGTCTCGATGGAGATGCGGGTCCGTCGCGCGAGGACGTCCTCGACGTGGCGGGCGCCCTCGTGGGTGCACGCGTACACGACCTCTGCCTGCAGGTAGTCCTCGGCGCCGGGCAGCGGCTGGCCCAGGTCGGGCCGGCGCGCGACGAGCGCGACGACGTCGTCGACGTCGGTGCCGAAGCGGCCGAGCAGGTGCTCGATCCGCGCGACGTGCAGACCCGAGGCCTCGGCGGTGCGGACCCGCGCGTTCCAGGCCGCCTCGTAGCCGGCCGCGCCGACCATCGGCACGTCCTCGGTGCACGAGTCGGGTACGCGGAACGGCAGGGCGCGGACAGCCTCGTCGACGGCGTCCTCGGCCATCACGCGGTACGTCGTGTACTTGCCGCCGGCGACCACGACGAGCCCGGGCGCGGGGTGCCCCACGACGTGCTCGCGCGACAGCTTGCTCGTGGAGTCCGACTCCCCGCTCAGCAGCGGCCGGAGCCCCGCGTACACGCCCTCGACGTCCTCGCGGGTGAGCGGGCGCTCGAGCACCGCGTTGACGTGGTCGAGCACGTAGTCGATGTCGCGGCTGCTCGCCGCGGGGTGGGCCTTGTCGAGGTCCCAGTCGGTGTCGGTCGTGCCGATGATCCAGTGCCGGCCCCACGGGATGACGAAGAGCACGGACTTCTCCGTCCGCATGATCATGCCGGTGGTCGAGGCGATGCGGTCCTTCGGCACGACCAGGTGGATGCCCTTGCTCGCGCGGACCTTGAACTGCCCGCGCTCCCCGACCATCGCCTGCGTGTCGTCGGTCCACACGCCCGTGGCGTTGATGACCTGCTGCGCGCGGACCTCGAACCGGTCGCCGGTCTCGAGGTCCTCCGCCACGGCACCGACGACGCGCTCTCCCTCGCGGAGCACGTCGACGACCCGGCACCGGCTCGCGACGTGCGCGCCGTACGCGGCGGCGGTGCGCGCGAGTCCCATCGTGTGGCGGGCGTCGTCGATCTGGGCGTCGTAGTACTGGATGGCGCCGCTCGCGGCGTCCTTCTTGAGCGCGGGGACCGCCCGCTTCACCTGCTTCTTCGTGAGGTGCCGGTGCAGCGGCACCCCGCGGGGGTGCCCGCCCTGCACCGCGCCCGCCACGGCCATCGCGTCGTACAGCAGCACGCCCGCGCCCACGTACGCGCGCTCGACGACCGGGTTCTTGAGCGGGTAGAGGAACGGCACGGGCCGCGCGAGGTGCGGCGCGAGCCGGGTGAGGATGAGACCGCGCTCCTTGAGCGCCTCCCGGACGAGGGCGAAGTCGAGCATCTCGAGGTAGCGCAGCCCGCCGTGCACGAGCTTGCTCGAGCGGCTCGACGTGCCGGAGGCGAAGTCGCGCGCCTCGAGCAGCCCGACGCGCAGCCCGCGCGTCGCCGCGTCGAGGGCCGCACCGGTGCCCACGACCCCGCCGCCGATGACGAGCACGTCGAGCTCGCCGGAGCGCATCACCTGCAGGGCCCGCTCGCGGTCGGCCGGACCCAGCCGGCCGCGGTGCGACAGCTCCTGGCCGACCAGCGTCGTGGGCGGGACGAGCGGCTCCGCCTCGTGCGGAGCAGGGCGGTCGTCGTTCTGCTGGCTGGTGGGCGTCTCGGGCATGGTCACGTCCTCAGTCTCGGCTCTCGTCGTGGTGTCCGCCGCCCGGGGCACGGCGAGCGCGCCCCGGGCGACGACGGGTCGGGTTCGGGTCAGCGGCGGCTCACTCGACGTCCACCCAGTCGAGGGTCCGCTCGACCGCCTTCTTCCAGCGGCCGTGGCCCTCCTCGCGCTGCTCGTCGTTCCACTGCGGCTCCCAGCGCTTGTCCTCGTTCCAGTTCTCGCGCAGCTCGTCGGTGCTGTCCCAGAACCCGACGGCGAGGCCGGCGGCGTAGGCGGCGCCGAGCGCGGTGGTCTCCGCGACGACCGGCTTGGACACCGGGACGCCGAGCACGTCGGCCTGGATCTGCATGCACAGGTCGTTGGCGGTGATGCCGCCGTCGACCTTGAGCGTCTCCAGGTGGACGCCAGAGTCCTTCTCCATGGCCTCGACCACGTCCTTGGACTGGTAGCAGATCGCCTCGAGCGTGGCCCGCGCGAGGTGGGCGTTCGTGTTGAACCGCGACAGACCCACGATCGCCCCGCGGGCGTCGGAGCGCCAGTACGGCGCGAACAGGCCGGAGAACGCGGGCACGAAGTACACGCCGCCGGAGTCCTCGACCTGCCGGGCTAGCGACTCCGACTCCGAGGCGCCGGAGATGATGCCGAGCTGGTCGCGCAGCCACTGCACGGCCGAGCCCGTGACGGCGATCGAGCCCTCGAGCGCGTACACGGGCTTGGCGTCGCCCAGCTGGTAGCAGACCGTCGTCAGCAGGCCGGCCTTGGAGCGGACGAGCTCCTCGCCGGTGTTGAGCAGCATGAAGTTGCCCGTGCCGTACGTGTTCTTCGCCTCGCCGACGCCGAAGCACACCTGGCCGACGGTCGCCGCCTGCTGGTCGCCGAGGTCACCGGTGAGGCGCACCTCGCCGCCGAGCGGGCCGTTGGTGAGCGTGGTGCCGTAGCCCTCCGGGTCCGAGGACGGCCGGATCTCCGGCAGCATCGACCGGGGGATGTCGAAGAAGCCGAGCAGCTCGTCGTCCCAGTCGAGGGTCTCGAGGTTCATGAGCATCGTGCGGCTCGCGTTCGTCACGTCGGTGACGTGCCGGCCGCCGTCGGTGCCGCCCGTGAGGTTCCACGTGAGCCACGTGTCGGTGTTGCCGAAGACCGCGTCGCCGCGCTCCGCGGCCTCGCGGACGCCGTCGACGTTCTCGAGGATCCACTGCACCTTGCCGGCGGAGAAGTACGTGGCCGGCGGCAGACCGGCCTTCTGGCGGATGACGTCGCCCTTGCCCTCGCGCTCGAGCTTCGAGGCGATGCGGTCGGTGCGGGTGTCCTGCCAGACGATGGCGTTGTAGTACGGGCGACCCGTCTTGCGGTCCCACACGACCGCGGTCTCGCGCTGGTTCGTGATGCCCATCGCGGCGAGGTCCGACGGCTGCAGCCCCGCCTTGTTGAGCGCGGTCCGGATGACCGAGGAGGTGCGCTCCCAGATCTCCACCGGGTTGTGCTCGACCCAGCCCGCCTGCGGGAGGATCTGCTCGTGCTCGAGCTGGTACTTGCCACGCTCGTTGCCGCCGTGGTCGAAGATCATGAAACGGGTGCTGGTCGTGCCCTGGTCAACTGCTCCGACGAAGTCGGCCATGAGATGTCCTTCCGTTCGAGAGGTCGTTCGGTTGGTCGTTCGGTGGGTGGGCGGTACCCGCAGGTCGGCCCGGGCGCCGGGTCAGACGCCCATCGGCATGAAGTAGAGGTTCGCGGCGACGCCGGCGAGCGCCCCGCCGATCAGGGGCCCGACGACGGGGACCCACGCGTAGCCCCAGTTGCTCGAGCCCTTGCCCTTCATGGGCAGCACCGCGTGGGCGATGCGCGGCCCGAGGTCGCGGGCCGGGTTGATGGCATAGCCCGTCGGGCCACCGAGGGAGGCACCGATGCCGACGACGAGGAGCGCGACGGCCAGCGGGCCGAGCTCGGCGGGTGTCTGGCCGAACATGAGGATGATGAAGACGAGCACGAAGGTGCCGATCACCTCGGTGACGACGTTCCACACCGGGGTGCGCAGCTCCGGGCCGGTGGAGAAGACGCCGAGCTGGGCGGCCGGGTCCTCCGTGGCGTCGAACTGCTTGCGGTAGGCGAGCCAGCACAGCACCGCGCCGAGGAAGGCGCCGACCATCTGCCCGAGGAAGTACAGGATGGTCGTCCCCACGTCGACGGGGATGCCGGGGGCGTACTCCTCGGCCCGGTTAAACAGCAGGCCGACCGTCACGGCGGGGTTGATGTGGGCGCCCGAGGCGAAAGCGGCGTAGACGCCCGCGAAGACGGCGAGGCCCCACCCGAAGTTGACGAGGAGGAAGCCGCCGCCGTTGCCCTTGGTGCGGGCGAGGGCGACGTTGGCGACGACGCCGCAGCCGAGCAGCAGCAGGAAGGCGGTGCCGACCACCTCAGAGAGGAACAACGCCCCGTACGAGATCTCCATGCAGAGCTCCTTCGCTCCAGTCCCGACCGCGACGTCGGGAGGCCGTGCCGACGGCTCTTCTCGCCGTCTGCGTGGCCGTGACGCTAGGGAGCCCCGCGAGCAGTGCCAAGGACCCCCGTTCGACATTGTCGAACGTTGCCCTTCCCCTCCGCCTGACGGCGCTCCTACGGTGGCGACGTGCCGGGGGCCATCCAGTCGGTCGAGCGGGCGGCCGCGCTGCTGCGGCTGCTCGCGACCGGGGCGCGCCCGTTGTCGCTGCACGAGGTCTCGGGGTCCTTGGGGCTGCCTAAGGGCACGGCGCACGGGCTGCTCCGCACCCTCGTCGACGTCGGTTTCGTCGAGCAGGACCGGCACACCGGGCACTACTCCGTGGACGGCGGGCTCGAGCGGCTCAGCTCGCACCGCACCGACGGCAACGTGCTCCGCTCGCTGGCGATGAACTGGGCGGACAGTCTCGCCGCGCACGCCGGGGAGGCCGTCCGGGTCGGCATGCTGGTGGGCGGCGCGGTCGAGGTCGTGCACCACGTCTTCCGGCCCGACGACTCGCCGCAGGAGCTGCAGACGGGTCGCCGGCTGCCCGTGCACGCGACGGCGATCGGCAAGGTGCTGCTCGCCGCGCACCCCGTGCTCGTCGGCGTCGTGGGGACCCAGGAGGCCGCGGCGTTCACCTCGCGCACGGTGACGGAGCCGGGCGCGCTGCTGCGGGTGGTGCAGGCCGTGCGAGCGGCCGGGTGGGCGTGCGAGGTCGGCGAGCACGAGCCGGGTCGGGCGGAGGTGGCCGCCCCGGTCCGCGACCCCGGCGGTCTCGTCATCGGGGCGGTGTCCGTCGTGGGGGACGTCGAGCGGCTGTGCGACGGGCGGCTGCAGGTGCGTCGCGGCTTCGTGGACCAGGTCGTCGACTGCGCGCACAACGTCTCCGCCGAGATGCGGCACTGAGCGGGTGCGCACGTGAGTCGACGAGCGACGTGAGCGACCCCCTCGTCGCGGCCATCGACCAGGGCACGACGTCGACGCGCTGCATCCTCTTCGACCAGGCGGGCCGGCTCGTGTCGGTCGCGCAGCGCGAGCACCACCAGCACCACCCGCGTCCCGGGTGGGCGGAGCACGACGCCCGCGAGATCTGGCGCAACGTGCAGCGCGTCGTGCCCGAGGCGCTGCACCGTGCCGGAGCGGGCGCGCGCGACGTCGTGGCGCTCGGCATCGCCAACCAGCGGGAGACGGTCGTGCTGTGGGACCCGCGGACCGGTGAGCCGCACGGGCACGCCGTCACGTGGCAGGACCTGCGGACCGCGGAGCTCGTCGAGTCGCTGGCCGCCGCCGGGGGGCGCGATCGGGTGCGGGAGCTGTGCGGGCTGCCGCTGGCGACGTACTTCTCGGCGCCGCGCGTGCGGTGGCTGCTCGACGCCGAGCCCGGGCTGCGGGAGCGTGCCGCGGCGGGCGAGCTGCTGCTCGGCACGATGGAGAGCTGGCTGGTGTGGAACCTCACCGGCGGACCGGACGGCGGCGTCCACGTCACCGACGTGACGAACGCGAGCCGCACCATGTTCATGGACATCCGCACGCTGCAGTGGTCGGAGGAGCTGTGCGAGTTCTTCGGCGTGCCGGCGGCGATGCTGCCCGAGATCCGGTCCAACTCCGAGGTGTACGGCGAGATGCGGACGGTACTGCCGGGCGTCCGCATCGCCGGTGCGCTCGGTGACCAGCAGGCGGCGCTGTTCGGGCAGACGTGCTTCTCCCCCGGCGAGGCCAAGTGCACGTACGGGACGGGCAGCTTCGTGCTGCTCAACACCGGGCACGCCCCGGTCGCGTCGACGCACGGGCTGCTGCCGACGGTCGCGTACCGCATCGGCGACGAGCCGGCGGTCTACGCCCTCGAGGGCGCGATCGCGGTGACGGGCTCTCTCGTGCAGTGGTTCCGCGACAACCTCGGTCTCATCGCCAGCGCGCCGGAGATCGAGACGCTCGCGCAGACCGTGGACGACAACGGCGGCTGCTACATCGTCCCCGCGTTCTCGGGGCTCTTCGCCCCGTGGTGGCGCGCGGAGGCCCGCGGGGTCGTGGTGGGGCTGACGTCGTACGTGACGCGCGGGCACCTGGCACGCGCGGTGCTCGAGGCGACCGCCTGGCAGACGCGGGACGTCGTGGACGCGATGGACGCCGACTCCGGCGTCGCGCTGCGGGCCATGAAGGTGGACGGCGGCATGACGAGCAACAACCTCCTCATGCAGACCGTGGCGGACGTGCTCGCGGTGCCGGTCGTGCGGCCGATGGTGAGCGAGACGGTGTCCCTGGGTGCCGCGTACGCCGCTGGTCTCGCCGTGGGCTACTGGCCCGACCTCGAGGGGCTGCGCCGCAACTGGCACCGGGCGGCGGAGTGGCAGCCGACCATGGCGGAGTCACGGCGCCGGCGGGAGCACGAGGACTGGAAGCGAGCGGTAGAGCACTCCTTCGGCTGGGCGCGGTCCGGCGAGGGCTGACCCGGTCGGCGTGGTGTCGCCGGGCGCCGTCACGGGCGGGCGTGGGGAGGACGGGATTCGGACGGTCCGGCGTGGCCAGCGCGGCCAACCTGGCCGACCTGGCCGACCTGGCCGACCTGGCCGACCTGGCCGACCTGGCCGACCTGGCCGGCGTCACGGTCCTGCGTGGCGGGCCCACGGCGGCTCGTCGGCAGCGTCGGGTCCGGTGTCCAGCTCCACGTCGCGGAGACCTCGCCCGACCAGTGGGTTGTCCGACGGCCGCTGGTCCGACGGCCGCTGGTCCGACGGCCGCTGGTCCGACGGCCGCTGGTCCGACGGCCGCAGGTCCGACGGCCGCAGGTCCGACGGCCGCTGGTCCGACGGCCGCTGGTCCGACGGCCGCTGGAGGGACCGAGGCTGTGCGGACGGTGGCGACCCCGCGGCCCCCTCCTGGGACGGCGGCCGGGTCGTCGCGGTGGCGCCCGACGGGCTCGTCCACCGCATGACCCCACCGGGCAGCTGCTCGACGCGCCAGCCGCCGCGGTGCTTGAGCCGGTGGTGGAAGCGGCACAGGCACGCGTTGTTGCACAGGGCCGACGGCCCGCGCGGGTGCGGGATCGTGTGGTCGGCGTCGCAGCGGCGCGCGGCGCGGGCACACCCGGGGAAACGGCACGTGACGTCACGCGAGCGGACGGCGCGTGCCAGCCGTGCCGGCAGCTCGTACGGTCCGGGGCCCTCCTCCTGGTGCGTGCGGCACGGACCTGGTGCCTCTGGGTCGGCCCCGGCGCCGGCGTCGTCGCGTGTGCCGGGCGGGACGGGCACGAGCAGGCGCCAACGGGCGTCGGCGAGCAGGTCGCGCGCCTCGTCGACGGAGATCGGTCCGACGCCGACCACCTCGGCCGGCTCGTGGCACCCCCACGGCACGGCATCGCCACCTCGGCCTCCTCCACCCGCCTCGCCCGCACCCTGCGCGGGTTCAGCGGCGAGGCTCGAGAGCGGCAGCGTGAGGTCGACGTGCACCTGGACGCGGGGCGAGGGCCGCTCGCGCAGGTCGTGCGTGCCCGCGAGCCACTCGAGCACGGTGTCGGCGCGCAGGTTGTCGAGCGTGGGCAGCAGCTGTTCCGGGCTCGCTTGCCCCGGCTGACCCGGCGGCGCCGCCTGCTCGCCGCCCTCACGGAGCTCCAGCTCGCGGAGCGCGGCGCGGGCGAGGTCGTGTCGTTCCCTGGCGACGGCGTCGACGCGGGCCCACGCGGCCGCGATGGTCGCGGCGGGACCCGTCACCTGCAGCACCCCCATGGCGTCCTCCACGGCCCAGCTCCGGACGCCACGACGCGCCCGCGCCGCCTCGGCGCGGCGCCTCACGGCGGCCCGGTCGACCCGCATGACGGCGCGTCGCGCGCGACCGGCGACCTGCGGCCGGGTGAAGCTGCACACCACCGCGCCGTCGCGCGCCGGTCCGCCCATCACGACGAGCGGCCGGCCGTGCTCGTCGAGGACATCCGGCAGCTCCACCGGTCCCTCGCCGGCGTCCGGCACGACCCGCGGCAGCAGGTCGGCCTCGAGGACCGCGCAGCCCCCGGCGTCGAGCCCGACGGCCGCCTCGGACACCGCCTCGGCGTGCGAGCGGTCGAGCCGTCCGGCGACGAGGGCGTCGAGCGTGCGCGGGAACCGCGAGGACAGGTCGACCGCGAGCGTTTGCGTGGCCATGGCGCTGCCCTGCGACAGCCCGAGGGCCACGGCGACGTCCGCCGCGGCGAACCGGTCGACCTCCTCCGCTCCGGCCGGCGCGCTGCCGCGCTCGGCCCGGGTGAGCCGCCGACCGCGGCGGGCGGCGACCAGGTCGGCGTGCGCCTCCTGGGCGCGCTGCCGCAGCTCCGCGACGGCGACGAGCAGGAGCCCGTGCGAGGAGGCGATGACCGCCCGGGCGGCGCGGAGCGCCTCGAGGAGGTCGGCGTCCTCCATGTGCTCCGCGCCGACCAGCGCCAGCTCGTCGAGCACGCGGGTCGGGTCGGCGGAGTCGAACACATGTACGACACTAGGTCGAGGGTCCGACACAACGGTCCGACGAATGGGACCGACACGGCCGACCGACACGACGGCCCGCACGACGGCCCACCGGAACGGCGCGAGCGGCACCTGCGGTCAGACCTCCGACGGCACCGGCGGCCCCGGCGGCCCCGGTACCTCCGGCGGCACCGGCGGCCACCGCGGCGCCCCCAGCTCCCTCGACAGCGAGCGGGCCGTCTCCCGGAGCGCCTCGTCGACCTCCGGCGGCGTCGGCCAGCGCGAGCTCGGCACCACCACCGACAGCGCCGCCACGACCGTCCCGGAGCGGTCGGCGACCGGCGCCGCGAGCCCCGCCTCGCCGATCACCGCCTCGTCGAGCTCGCTCGCGACGCCCGCCGCCGCCACCGTCGCGAGCTCCGCCCGCAGCGCGCCCGCGTCCACCACGGTGTCCCCCGTCATGGGCCGGAGCCCCGCGGCCAGCACGCGCTCGGCCTGCGCGGGGTCGTTGGCGAGCAGCACCTTGCCGAGCGCGCACGCGTGCGCCGGCACCGCCATGCCGGTCTCGGGCAGCTGCTGCGACCCGCCCGACGCCGTCACGCGGTGGATGATCATCACCTCGTCGAAGAGCTCGACGCCCAGCCGGACCGCGAGGCCGGTCCGGCGTGCGAGCTCCTCCGCCCACCGCAGCGCCCGCACCCGCACCTCGTGGGTGTCGAGGTAGACGCTCGACAGCTTCACGAGCGCCGGCCCGAGCATGTACCGCACACCGTTCGGCTCGCGCGCGACGAGGCCGTGCGCCGCGAGGCTCGACACGATCCCGTGCACCGTGGAGGGCGGCAGGCCGAGCTCGCCGGCGATCTCGCTGAGGCCGAGGTGCCGCGCGCCCTGCAGGCACAGGAGGACCCGCGCGGCCCGGTCGATGGACTGGATCACCCTTGACCTCCCCGGGCTGCGCCGCCTCGTCACGCCCCTTGGCGGGGCGAGCGTACTTTGATAATGTCGAAAGCACTTCGAGCGCGACCCGGCCCGTCGACGACGACACGGAGGTCCCCCATGAAGAAGCTCATCAACTCCCCCGAGCGGGTGGTGACCGACGCCCTGGCCGGCATGGCCGCCGCGCACCCGGAGCTCACGGTCGACCACGAGAACCGTGTGGTGCTGCGGGCGTCCGGCGCGGTGCAGGGCAAGGTCGGCCTCGTCTCCGGCGGCGGCTCGGGCCACGAGCCGATGCACGGCGGCTTCGTCGGCCTCGGCATGCTCGACGCCGCGTGCGCGGGAGAGGTCTTCACCTCCCCCACGCCCGACCAGATGCAGGCGGCGACGCTCGCGGTCGACGGCGGCGCCGGCGTCCTCCACATCGTGAAGAACTACACCGGCGACGTCATGAACTTCGAGATGGCCGCCGAGCTCGCGGCCGCCGAGGGCGACGTCGAGGTGCGCTCCGTCGTCGTCGACGACGACGTCGCCGTCCAGGACAGCCTGTACACCGCCGGGCGACGCGGCGTCGGCGCGACCGTCCTGCTGGAGAAGGTCGTGGGCGCGGCCGCCGAGGAGCGTCGCGACCTCGCCGCGTGCGAGGAGCTGGCGAAGAAGGTCAACGGCAACGCACGCAGCATGGGCATGGCACTCACCAGCTGCGTGGTGCCCGCGGCGGGGACGCCGACCTTCGAGCTCGCCGACGACGAGTTCGAGCTCGGCATCGGCATCCACGGCGAGCCCGGCCGCGAT
This sequence comes from Aquipuribacter sp. SD81, assembly GCF_037153975.1. Taxonomy (NCBI): domain Bacteria; kingdom Bacillati; phylum Actinomycetota; class Actinomycetes; order Micrococcales; family Intrasporangiaceae; genus Aquipuribacter; species Aquipuribacter sp. SD81. The sequence goes on along the minus strand of NZ_JBBAYJ010000001.1, from coordinate 103,949 downwards.
CGCAGGAAGCTCGGGCCGCTCTCCGAGGTCGCCCAGCTGCTCGTCGAGCCCGTCCTGCACGACCTGCCCGACGCCGACGGCGCGCCCGTCATCGCGTTCGTCAACAGCATGGGAGGCACGCCGCTCATCGAGCTGTACGGCCTGTACGCGGAGGTCGCCGCGATCTGCGAGAAGGCCGGCGTGCAGATCGCACGGAGCCTCGTGGGGCCGTACATCACGTCGCTGGAGATGGCGGGTGCCTCCGTCACCCTCCTGCGGGCCGACGACGACGTGCTGCGGCTGTGGGACGCGCCCGTCAGCACGCCCGGCCTGCGCTGGGGGGTGTGATGTCGGACGCCACGCTCGCGGGGCTGCTCGACTGGCTGCGCCGCTTCGCCGCCGCCGTCGCCGAGGAGGAGACGCACCTCACCGAGCTCGACCAGAAGATCGGTGACGGGGACCACGGCAGCAACATGCGCCGCGGGACCGCCGCCGTGGTCGCCGCGCTCGACGCGGACGCACCCGAGGACGTGAAGGCGGCGTTCACGCAGGCGGGCATGACGCTGGTGAAGACGGTCGGCGGGGCGAGCGGACCGCTGTACGGCACGTTCATGCTGCGTCTCGGCACGACGGCGGGGGCAGTCGACGCGCTCGACGCCGCCGGCCTCGCGGCCGCCCTGCGCGCGGGTCTCGACGGTGTCGTGCAGCGCGGGAGGGCCGAGCGCGGGGACAAGACGATGGTCGACGTCCTCGCCCCGGGCCTGGACGCGCTCGACGAGGCGGTGGCCGCCGGCGCGGACGCCGCTGCCGCGGCCCGCGCCGCCGCCGACGGAGCCCCCGGGCTCCGTGACGCGACGGCGCCGCTCGTCGCCCGGAAGGGACGGGCGAGCTACCTCGGCGAGCGCTCGGCCGGCCACGTGGACCCGGGCTCGGCGTCGACGACACTCCTGCTGCAGACGCTCGCGGACGCGCTCGGGGAGCCGTGAGCGGCGGGGCCCGCGTCGGCCTCGTCGTGGTCTCGCACAGCCTGGCGCTCGCGGACGCGGCGGTGGCGCTCGCCCTGGAGATGGTCTCCGCGGACCCGCCCCCCGTGGCGGTGGCCGCGGGAACACCCGACGGCGGCACGGGAACCGACGCGACGGCGGTGCTCGACGCGGTCGAGCGGGTGGGCGGCCCGGCCGGCGTCCTCGTCGTCATGGACCTCGGCAGCGCCGTGCTGAGCGCGGAGCTCGCCCTCGAGCTCGCCGGCGACCTGCCGTACGAGGTGCGACTGAGCGCGGCGCCCTTCGTCGAGGGGGTCGTCGCCGCCGTCGTGCAGGCGGCCGCCGGGGCGGGCCTCGACGAGGTCGCCGCCGAGGCCGGTGCGGCCGGTGGCGCCAAGGCAGCGCACCTCGGTCCCCAGGAGGCCCCGGACGGTCCGCCCGCCGGCGCGTCACGAGCGGACGACGCCCCGGCCGCCGACGCCTCGGTCGCCCACGAGCGCGACGTGACGGTCGTGAACCCGCACGGCCTGCACGCGCGCCCGGCGGCGGAGCTCGCCCTGCTCGGCCGCGGCTACGACGCCGAGGTGCGGCTCACGAGCCGCACCTCCGGGCGCGGCCCGGTGTCGGCACGGAGCCTCGTCGGTGTGCAGTCGCTCGGCGCCGTGCGCGGGCACGTCGTCACGATCGCCGCGACAGGTCCGGACGCGGCCGCGGCGCTCGACGCCGTCGTGGCGGCGGTCGAGGGCGGCTTCGGCGAGAGCACGGACGGCGCGGTCACGGGCGAGGGCGCGGCGACCACCGACCAGGACACGGCGGTGCCGGACCGTGGCACGGCCGTGGCGGAACGAGGCGCTCGAGGCAGCGACCAGGGCACGGCCGTCCCCCGACCACCGGAGCCCGCGGACGGCGCCGTGCACGGCGCGCTGCACGGCACGCCCGCCGCGCCCGGGCGCGGCTGGGGTCCCGCCTGGCACCTCGACGACGCCCTGCCGGCCCTGCCGGGGCGACCCGACGGCGACCCGGCCGCCGAGCGCCAGCGGCTCGAGGCCGCCGTGGGAGCGGCGGCCGACGACCTGCGGGCCTCGCTGCCGCCGGAGGTCGGCACGCGGGGCGGCGGCGCGGGCCCCGCCCGGGCGGACCGTCACGACGACGACCCCTACGTCGCCGTCGTCCGGGCGCACCTGCTCCTCCTCGAGGACGACGCCCTGCTCGTACCCGCCCGTGAGGCGATCTTGGCGGGCGCCCCCGCGGCCACCGCCTGGCAGCAGGCCGTCGACGCGGCCGCCGACGGCCTCGCCGCGCTCGACGACGACTACCTCGCCGCCCGCGCGGCCGACGTCCGCGCGGTCGGCCGGGCGGTCCGGCGCCGGCTCCAGGGGGTGGCGCACCGGCTCGAGGCACGATCCGGCGTGCTCCTCGCCCGCGACCTGTCCCCCGACGAGGTGCGCTCGCTCGACCCCGCCGTCACCACCGCGGTCGTGACCGCGGCCGGCAGCCCGACCTCGCACGCCACGCTGCTCGCCCGCGCCGCCGGGCTCCCCCTCGTCGTCGCCACCGGCGAGGCGGTCCTCGCCGTGGCCGCCGGCACGACGGTCGCGGTCGACGGCGGCACCGGGCAGGTGCTCGTCGCCCCCGACGACTCCGTGGCGGCCGCCTGGCGCGCCGAGCAGGACGCGGCCGAGCGGCGCGCGGAGGCAGCCCGCGAACGCGCCCGCGGCCCCGCCCGCACGCGCGACGGCGTCCACGTCGAGGTGGCGGGCAACGCCGCCGGCCCGCAGGACGCGGCGGTCGCGGCTGCGCACGGCGCCGACGGAATCGGCCTGCTGCGCACCGAGCTGCTGTTCGGCGGACGAGCGGAGCCCCCCGACGAGGACGAGCAGCTCGCCGCCTACCTGGCCGTCGCGGAGGCGGTGGCGGGGCAGCGCGTCGTCGTCCGCACGCTCGACGTCGGCGGCGACAAGCCCGTCGCGTACGCCGACCAGCCGGTGGAGGCCAACCCGTTCCTCGGGCTGCGCGGGCTCCGGCTGCAGCTGGAGCGCCCGGACCTGCTCCGCCCACAGCTGCGTGCGGTGGTGCGCGCGGCGCAGCGCACACCGCTCGGCGTCATGTTCCCCATGGTCACCACGGTCGCCGAGCTGCGGCGGGCGCGCGCCGCCCTCGCCGACGCCGCGACCGACCTCGGCCTCCCGGGCCTGCCGCCCGGGCTCGAGGTCGGCGTCATGGTCGAGGTGCCGGCGCTCGCGCTGCGCACCCGGCACCTGCGCGGGCTCGTCGACTTCGTGTCGCTCGGCACGAACGACCTCACGCAGTACGCGCTGGCGGCCGAGCGGGGGAACCCGCACGTCGCCGGGCTGTCCGACGCGCTCGACCCGGCCGTCCTCGCCCTCGTCGCCGCGACGTGCGACGGCGCGGGACCGGACGTGCGGGTCGCCGTGTGCGGGGAGCTCGCCGCCGACCCCGCCGCGGTGCCGGTGCTCGTCGGGCTCGGCGTGCGGGAGCTGAGCGTCGGGCCGCGCTCGGTCCCGGCCGTCAAGGAGCGCGTGCGAGGGCTCGACGTGACCGCGGCCGCCGACCTCGCGGGGCGCTGCCTCGCCCTGCCCGACGCGGCCGCGGTCCGCGACCTGCTCGAGCGGGAGGTCCCCGGCGGGTGAGCGCGTCGGGCGGGGTCAGCCCGGCCGGTACGGCGACACGACGACCTCTACCCGCTGGAACTCCTTGAGGTCGAGGTAGCCCGTCGTCGCCATCGCCCGACGCAGGGCGCCGAAGAGGTTGCTCGTGCCGTCCGCGCTGCGACCCGGGCCGAGCAGGATCTCCGCCAGCGGCGCGACCGTCCCGACGTGCACCCGCTCCCCGCGCGGCAGCACGGGGTGGTGCGCCTCCGGCCCCCAGTGCCAGCCCCGGCCCGGGGCCTCCTCCGCGCGGGCGAGGGCGGTGCCGAGCATGACGGCGTCCGCGCCGCACGCCACGGCGTTGACGACCGCGCCGCTGCGGCCGAGGCCGCCGTCGGCGATGACGTGCACGTAGCGCCCGCCGGACTCGTCGAGGTAGTCGCGGCGCGCGGCCGCCACGTCGGCGACGGCGCTCGCCATGGGTGCGTGGATGCCGAGCGTCTGCCGCGTCGTGTGGGCGGCGCCGCCGCCGAAGCCGACGAGGACGCCCGCCGCGCCGGTGCGCATGAGGTGCAGGGCCGCGGTGTAGGTCGCGGCGCCCCCCACGATGACGGGCACGTCGAGCTCGTAGATGAAGCGCTTGAGGTTGAGCGGCTCGCTGTTGGCCGACACGTGCTCGGCGGACACCGTCGTGCCGCGGATGACGAACAGGTCGACGCCCGCGGCCACGACCGTCTGCCACAGCTCCTGCGTGCGCTGCGGGGTGAGGGAGCCCGCGACCGTGACCCCGGCGGCGCGGACCTCGGCGAGGCGCTGCGTGATGAGGTCGGGCCGGACGGGGGCGGCGTAGATCTCCTGCATGCGCGCCGTGGCGGCGGCGGGGTCGAGCGTCGCGATCTCGGCGAGAAGCGGCTCGGGGTCCTCGTACCGGGTCCACACGCCCTCGAGGTCGAGCACCCCGAGACCACCGTGGCGGCCCACGGCCACGGCCGTCGCCGGGCTCATGACGGAGTCCATCGGCGCGGCGAGCAGCGGGAGCTCGAAGCGGTAGGCGTCGATCTGCCAGGCCGTCGACACGTCCTCGGGGTCGCGGGTGCGGCGGGACGGCACGATCGCGACGTCGTCGAGGGAGTAGGCGCGGCGGCCCCGCTTGGCACGGCCGATCTCGAGCTCGTTCACGCCGGAACCCTAACGGGACGGGCGGTCCCGGCCCGACGGGCCTGCCGTGTCTCAGCGGACGGTGTAGTTGGGCGCCTCGTTCGTCATGCGGATGTCGTGCGGGTGGCTCTCCTTCAGCCCAGCGGACGTGATGCGCACGAACCGGCCGCGCTGCTTGAGTTGCTCGACGGTCTCCGCGCCGACGTAGAACATCGACTGGCGCAGGCCACCGACGAGCTGGTGGGCCACCGCCCCCAGCGGGCCGCGGTAGGGCACCTGGCCCTCGACGCCCTCGGGCACGAACTCGTCGTCGGCCGCGACGTCGTTCTGGAAGTAGCGGTCCTTGCTGAACGAGCGCGCGCCCGCGCGCGTCTGCTGGGCGCCGAGGCTGCCCATGCCGCGGTAGGACTTGTACTGCTTGCCGTTGACGAAGACGAGCTCGCCGGGGCTCTCCTCGCAGCCGGCGAGCAGCGAGCCGAGCATGACGGTGTCCGCGCCGGCGACGAGCGCCTTGGCGATGTCGCCGGAGTACTGCAGGCCGCCGTCGCCGATGACGGGCACGCCCGCGGGCGCGCACGCCTGGGCCGCCTCGTGGATGGCGCTGACCTGGGGCACGCCCACGCCCGCGACGACGCGCGTCGTGCAGATCGAGCCGGGCCCGACGCCGACCTTGACCCCGTCGACACCCGCGTCCACGAGCGCCTGCGCGGCGGCCCGGGTCGCGACGTTCCCGCCGACCACGTCGACACCCGCGACGGCCGGGTCGGCCTTGAGCCGGCGGATCATGTCGAGGACCGCGCGGGAGTGCCCGTGCGCCATGTCGACGACGAGCAGGTCGACACCGGCCTCGACGAGGAGCATCGCGCGCTTCCACGCGTCCTCGAAGATGCCGATGGCCGCCGCCACGCGCAGCCGGCCGTCGTCGTCCTTCGTCGCGAGCGGGTACTGCTCGCGCTTGGTGAAGTCCTTGACCGTGATGAGCCCGCGCAGCCGGCCGTCGCCGTCGACCAGCGGCAGCTTCTCGACCTTGTGGCGCCCGAGCAGCGCCATGGCGTCCTCCGGCGACGTGCCGACGGGCGCGGTGACCAGCGGCATCCGGGTCATGACGTCCTCGACCCGGCGGGAGTGGTCGGCCTCGAAGCGCAGGTCGCGGTTGGTGACGATGCCGACGAGCACCCCGGCGGCGTCGACCACGGGCAGGCCGCTCACGCGGTAGCGCCCGCACAGCTCGTCGACCTCGGCGAGGGTGGCCGACGGGCTGGTGGTGACCGGGTGGGTCACCATGCCCGCCTCCGACCGCTTGACGAGGTCGACCTGCTGGGCCTGGTCCTCCGCCGACAGGTTGCGGTGAAGGACGCCGAGCCCGCCCTGCCGCGCCATGGCGATGGCCATCCGGGACTCGGTGACCGTGTCCATCGCGCTCGACAGCAGCGGCACCTCGACGCTGATGCGCTTCGACACCCGCGAGCGCGTCGACGTGGCGCTCGGGACGACGTCGCTCTCCCCCGGCAGCAGCAGCACGTCGTCGTACGTCAGACCGACCGTGGCGAACGGGTCGGGGACGGGGTGGACGGGGCCGGCGGGGGGCTGGGTCACCACGGAGCCGATGGTAGGCGGTCCCGGGCACGCCCCGGCGCGGCGGCCGGGGGCGGGGCTCAGGGCCGGCGGGACCGCTCGGCGGCCTCGGACGCCGCCGGGACGGCGGTCGCGGGACGACGTGCCGTCACCGCTCCGGACCGCTGCGGGGACGGGCCCGTCGTCGGGTCAGGTCGCCGGCCCGTCGACGCCGCGCCACGGCGCGGCTCGGACGCAACGCGACCGGGCTCCGGCTCCGCCCGCCCGGTCCCGGGGGTGCCCGCCCGGTCCGACGCCGCCGCAGGGGTCGCCCGTTCCGCGGAGCCGCTCCGCGCACCCTCGACCGGCTGCGCCGCCGCGTCCGCGCGGTCCGCGCGGTCCGCGCGGTCCGCGGCGGGCCCCGTGGCGGACGGCCTGCCCGTGGCCCGCGGCGGGGTCGGCCGGGTCGTGGTCCGGGTGGTCGCTCGGGAGGTGGGACGCGCGGTGGGGCCCGGCGGGTCGACGGCGGGCCCGCGATCGCGCGCGGTCGCCGTGGCCCCCGGCGTCGTCGAGGCCGTGGGCCGGCGGGTGGGCTCCTTGGTGGGTCGCGACGTCGGCGAGCTCGTGGGCCGGGAGGTGGGCGTGGCCCCCGGCGTCGTGGTCCGTGTCGTCGTCGGCTTGGTCGTCGGCTTGGTCGTCGGCTTGGTCGTCGGCTTCGTCGTCGGCTTCGTCGTCGGCTTCGTCGTCGGCTTCGTCGTCGGCTTCGTCGTCGGCGTGGTCGGTCCCGTGGTCGGTCGCGTGGTCGGTCGCGTGGTCGGTCGCGTGGTCGGCTCCGTCGTGGGCCCCGTCGTGGGCCCCGCGGTCGGCGCGCCCTGACCGGTCCCCCGGCCGGGGTCGGACGGCGTGCCGGACGGCGCCTGCCCGCCGGGGACGTCGACCTGCGGACCCTCGCCGGGGCCGCCCACCGGTCCGTCGCCCCCACGGTCGCCGACGCCGCCCGCCGCGCCCGGCGCGCGCTCGAGGCCGACCGGCCACTGCCCTGGGACGGGCTCCGGCGCCACGTCGCCGACGCGTTCCGCGGCGACGACGTCCACCCGCGCCGTCGCCTCGGCCAGGGCGCGCTCGAGGCCGTCCCGCTCGGCCGCGGGAACGTCGTCGAGCAGGTCCCGGACCTGCTCGAGCAGCACCCGGGCCCCGGCGACGTCGCCCTGCTCGGCGGCCAGCAGCGCCGCGGCGAGCGTCACCTCGACGGACTCGGTGGCCTCGACGCCCGCGAGGGTGTCCGGCGCGCGCAGGTCCCACGCCGCGGACCCGGCGCCGAGCACGAGGAGGAGCGCGGCGGCCGCCGCCGCGAGGCCGCGCCACGGGCCCGGACCCCGGTCGGCACGCTCCCCCGCGCCGGCGCGGCGGACCGGCACGACCGGCACCACCGGCACGGCCGGCAGGACGGCGCCGCGGGCCGCAGCACGGCCCCTGCGGCCCCTCCCCCGGTACCGGGCGGTGCCCTCGGCGACCTCGCCGTCGATGGTGCGGGTCCAGCCCGCCAGCAGCCGGGTGAGCTCGTCGTCCGGGTCTACCCCGGCCGGCACGCCCTCCACCGCGGTGAGGTCGACCCGGGCGGCCAGCGCGTCGAGGAGGACGTCGGTCCCGCGCACCGCGGCGAGGGACCCGCCCTGCTCGGGCGGCCGGCCGGTCACCTGCGGCCTCCCGCGGCTCCCCGGGCACCGGCACCGGCACGTGCCTCCTCGGTGTCCTCGACCAAGACCCGCAGCCGCGCGAGGGCGCGGTGCTGCGTGACGCGCACGGCGCCCGGCGACATCCCGAGCGCGGCGGCGGTCTCGTCGGTCGACATGCCGACGGCCACGCGCAGCACGAGGACCTCCCGCTGCTGACCGGGCAGCCGCTCCATGAGCCGTGTCACCCGGTCGGCCTCGCTCGCCACCACGGCGCTGCGCTCCGGGCTGTCGGCCAGCGCGTCGCTCTCGGAGTCGGGCAGGTCCCCGACGGGCTGCTCGCGCCCGAGGGCCTGGCGCTGCGCGTCCGCGACCTTGAACCCGGCCACCCGGAACACGAACGCCTCGAAGGGGCGCCCCGTGTCCTCGTAGTGCGGCAGGGCCGTCAGCACGGCGACGCACACCTCCTGGGCCACGTCGTCCGCGGCCTGCTCGGCGCCGGGGTAGCCCCGCAACCGCGCCCGGCAGTAGCGGTGGACGCGCTGCCGGACACCCGCGACCAGGGTCTCGACTGCATCGGGCTCCCCCGCCACCGCACGGGCCACGAGGCGCGACCAGAGGCTGCGCCCGTCGTCCGGGGCGGTGAGGGTGGTGTCCTGCTGCGACATCGCGCGACGAGACCTCGTCGTTACAGCCGGTGGTCGCGGCGGCCCGCGCACGGGACGGTCGCGCGGCGCGCCGCGCCGTCGCGCCCGGGCCTCGTGCGAGGCCGCGCGGCTCGTCCGTCCATACCAGTCCCCGTCCCGGTGCCGCCCGACCGCGTCGACCGCGCCGGGCAGGGTGCAGCCTAACGCCCGGGCTCAGCGCACCAGGCCGAGCCGGAAGCCGGTGGCGACCGCCTGCGCGCGGTCGGCGGCGTCGAGCTTGCGGAACAGCCGGCGGGCGTGGGTCTTGATGGTGTCCTCGGACAGGAACAGCTCGCGGCCGATGGCGGCGTTGCTGCAGCCGCGGCTCATGCCGTCGAGCACCTGCACCTCGCGCTCGGTCAGCTGCACGGCGCTGCCCCCGGCGCGGCCGCGCGACTGCGCGGGGACCTGGCGACGCGTCGCCTCGCTGAGGGCGGCGGCGAGGGCGAGCGACAGCTCCTCGGGGCTGGCGTCCTTCACGACGTAGCCACGAGCACCCGCCGCGATGGCACGGGCGAGGCCGTCGGCGTCCTCGGCCATCGTCGTCATGAGCACGTTGGCCTCGGGGTGGCGGGTGAGGAGCCGCTTGGCGGTCTCCACACCACCGATGCCGGGCATGCGGACGTCGAGGAGCACGACGCTGGGGCGCTCCACGGGCCACCGCGACAGGGCCTCCTCGCCCGAGGCGGCACCGACGACGCGCGTGATGCCGGGCAGCCCGCCGACGGCACGGCGCAGCTGCTCACGCACGATGGGCGTGTCGTCGACGACGAGGACCGTGGCCACGAGGGCTCCCTTCTCGGGCGCCCCGGTTGGGCGCTCCCGAACCCCTATCGGCAGGTGGGAGCGGCGGGTTGAGGGGCCTCGGGTCGCGGACGCGCGGGGCTCAGGCGCCGACGGCGGTGACGATCCGCTCGGCCGCGCCCTCGAGGTCCGCGACGTGCTCCGCCCCCGGGGGCGTGTCCGCGCCCGCCCAGCCGGGACCGCCGAGCAGGAGCAGCGGGCTCGGTCGCAGCCGGGGCAGCTCACGGAGCTGCTCCGGGTCGCGCACCCGCAGCTGCGCGTACACGAGCACGACGGCCGGGCCGCTCCGCCGCACCGCGGCGGCCAGCGCCGCCCGCGGCACCCTGACGCCGAGCAGGCGGCAGGCGACGCCGCGCTCGGCCAGCGCCGCCGTGAGGACGTGCAGCGGCAGACCGTGCTGCTCCTCCTCCGCCGCGGCGAGCAGGACGGGCCGGGAGTTGCGCGGGTGCCGCAGACCGGCGGCCACGCCGCGCAGGCACTGCAGGACGCTCTCGGTCAGCACGTGCTCGACCTCGATGCCGGCGCCCGTGTCGTGCCAGCGCCGGCCGAGCGCGACGAGGACCGGGGCCACGAGGTGCTCCCACGTCCGCACCGTCCCGTGGCGCTCGATGTGCTGACGCACGAGCCGCACGCACTCGTGCGAGTCGAGGGTCGCGGCCGCCCGGGTGAGGCCGCGCACGGCCGGGGAGCCGTCGGGGAGCGACACGACCTGCGCCACGGCGGGTCCGTCGCCCAGCGGCGCGCGACCGCGCGGCGCCGTGCTGCTGCCCGCGGCGCGCCCGAGGGGTGCGTCGGAGCCGTCGAGCTCGTCGAGCTCGTCGAGGCCGTCAAGGAGGACGGTGTCGTCGAGCGGGCCGCCGGCCGGTTCGTCGAGGTCGCGCAGGAGCCCGCTCAGGCCGTGCGGGTCCGACGACGCCCCGCTGCGGTCGCCCCCGTCGGGACGCGCGGCGCCCGCCCCGGTGGGGTGGTCGTCACCGGGGGCGCGGCGCGGCGCGGCGACCGCCGCCCGGGACACGGGCCAGACGTCCTCCCCCACGGGAGGCGACGTCGAGGCGCTCGGCCCGCCCACGGGGACGGGTCGCCCGGCGATGGCGGTGACGCTGGCCAGTCCCAGGTCGTCGGGCACCTCGCTGGTGCGCGCGATGCCGGCGGCCTCGGCCGGCGGGACACCCTCGAGGGTGAGCCGTCGCATGACCATGAGCCGCCCCACGTCGGTCGCGGAGTAGCGGCGGTGCGAGCCGGCGGTGTGCTCGGAGGGGCCCAGGCCGTAGCGGCGGTCCCAGGTGCGCAGCGTCGCCGGGGCCACCCCGAGACGTCGGGCCACCGCCGCGACGGTGAGCATGGGTCGGGGGACGACGTCGCCGCCCTGCCGACCCGCAGGAGCCTCGGCCATGGCGCGATTGTGGCGACCCCCCGGCTTGATCGCACACGCAGGAGCGGTTTCGGCGCGATTCGTGGGCTTCAGGAGGGTTGGGTCTCACCCGGACGGGGCATGAGGTGAGTGGGACCAGGTCGCGAAGCGCTGCGGAACAACCCCTGCACCGAGCCGTCTGCTCTCGAACCACCTACGAACAACTCGGGAACGGCCCTTGAACAACCTCTGGCGCGGTTGCTAGGTTCACACCAGCAGCCGGGACCCCGAGGACGGGGCACCGCACCGCAGACGAACCGCAGACGCAGGAGGAACCCATGGCCGAGATCTCGCGACTGCCCGGCCCCGTGGCCGAGCTCTGGGACTGGCAGCTCGAGGGCGCGTGCCGAGGCGCCGAGACCTCGCTGTTCTTCCACCCCGAGGGCGAGCGCGGGCCCGCGCGGCGCAACCGCGACGCCGCCGCCGTCGCCATCTGCCAGGCGTGCCCGGTGGTGCAGCAGTGCCGTGAGCACGCGCTGGCCGTCCGCGAGCCGTACGGGGTGTGGGGTGGCATGACCGAGGACGAGCGCGAGGCCGTCTACTCCCGTTCGCGCCGTCTGGCCGCCGCCGGCTGAACGAGCCCCTCCGCCCGGGTCGCACTGACCCGGACCTCCTGCCGCCGAGGCCCCGCCGGCTACGACGCCGGCGCGGGCGGGTCGTAGGGGGTGAGGAGCTGGTCGACCGGGGCGTGGTCGTCGCGCAGCACCGGCGCAGCGCCCACCCAGCGCCAGAACGGTTCGCCCGTCACCAGGCGCTCACCGCCGCCGCCCGTCCGCTCGCTCCCCGGACCGGCCTCGTCGAGGCGTGACAGCGCCGCCTCGACCGCGGTCGTGTCCAGCGGTGACTGCGAGGCCACCAGCACCGTGTTGCCCCCCTCCTCGCGCGCGAGCCGGGCCTCACCCGCCAGCACGCCGACGTGGTCGAAGACGCCGGCGAGCGTCGCGGCCTCGGCGCGCGCGAGCCGCTGCTCGCCGTGGTCGATGACGTTGAGCACGTAGACCCCGTCCGGCCGGAGCACGTCGCGCACGCCGGTGGCGAACTCGGCCGTCGCGAGGTGCCACGGCACCGCGAGGTCACCGAAGGCGTCGCCGACGACGACGTCGGCGGAGTCGTCGGGCAGCGCCTCCAGCGTGAGCCGCGCGTCGCCCGTCACCACCCTGGTAGACGCCGGCGCGTCCCAGCCGAGCCGTTCGCGCGCGACGTCCTCCAGCGCCGGGTCGATCTCCAGCACGGTCGAGCGGCTGCCGGGCCTGGTCGCCTCGAGCCAGCGCGGCAGGGTGAACCCGCCCGCACCCACGTGGACGACGTCGAGGGGCCCCTCCGGCCGCGACGCGAGCACGGCCCCCACGAGCCGCGTGTAGCGGAAGTGCAGGTGCTCGGGGTCGTCGGGGTCGACGGCGGAGTGGCGCAGGGAGTCGAGCACGAGCACCTGCACCTCCCGCCCGTCCGCGGTCGTCTCCGACGTGACGGACACGCAGTAGTACGGCGTCTCCCGCTCGCACGGCGACCCGACCGCGAGCCCCGCCCCCGCGAGGCCCGAGGCGGCGACCGCGACCACGGCCACGACGGCCGCGCCGCCGCGGTCCCGGGCCACGGCCGTCGCACCGGAGCGGTCCCGCAGCGCGAGGGCGAGCGCGAGCCCGAGCACCACCATGGCGCTGCCGGTCAGCACGACGACGACGCGCGTGGGCAGTGCGGCGACGAGGACGAAGCCGGTGGCGAAGGTGCCCGTGAGCGCGCCCGCGGTGCCCACGGCCGACAGGTGCCCGACGACCCGGCCGGTCTCGTCGAGGTCCGCGAGGCGCAGCTTGACGACGAGCGGCGTGGCCGCGGTCAGCAGCAGGGCCGGCGCGAGGAACGCCAGCGCCGTCACGAGGACGGTGCCGGCGGCGCCGGTGCCGCGCAGCGCCTCCCCCGCCCACGCGACGAGCGGGACCACGGCGAGGCCGAGCAGGCCGCCCCCGGTCACCACCGGACCGAGCAGCCGGCGCGGGTCGTGGGTGTCCGCCCAGCGCCCGCCCCACCAGGAGCCCGCGGCGATGCCCGCGAGCACGACGCCGATGATCGCGGTGTAGGTGCGCAGCGAGTCCCCGACGTAGGGGGCGAGCAGCCGGGCCGCGAGGATCTCGAGGACGAGCACGGCCGCGGACGTCGTGAACACGACGAGCGCGGCCACCCACTGCGGCAGGCCGCGCCGGTCGCCGACGGCGGGCTCGGTCGTCCCCGCGGCGGCGCTCACCGTCACGACGCTACCTGCCCGCCGAGGGACGCCTGCGCGCCCCCGACGACGGAGGGCCCGCCCGACCGGTCAGGTCGGACGGGCCCTCGTCCCCGCGCCGCGGCGCGGGTCGTGCGGGGCTCGCAGGTCAGTGCGAGTGGCCGTGGCCGTGGCCGTGCCCGTGCTCCTCGGCCTTCGGCTCGGGCTTGTCGACCACGAGCGCGTCGGTCGTGAGGACCATGGAGGCGATGCTCGCCGCGTTGCGCAGGGCCGCCTTCGTCACCTTGACCGGGTCGACGATCCCCCGGGCGACGAGGTCGGTGTGCTCGCCGGTGGCGGCGTCCAGGCCCTGGCCGGGCGGCAGCGCCGCGACGGCCTCGACCTGCACGGCGCCCTCGAGGCCGGCGTTGCTCGCGATCCACCACAGCGGGCGGGTGACGGCGCGGCGGACGATGTCGACGCCGACCGCCTCGTCGCCCTCGCGGTCGAGGGAGTCCAGCGCGGAGCGGGCGTGGACGAGGGCGGAGCCGCCGCCGGCGACGATGCCCTCCTCGATCGCGGCCCGGGTCGCGGACACCGCGTCCTCGACGCGGTGCTTGCGCTCCTTGACCTCGACCTCGGTGTGCCCGCCGACCTCGATGACGACGACGCCGCCGGACAGCTTCGCGAGCCGCTCCTGCAGCTTCTCGCGGTCCCAGTCGGAGTCGGTGCGCTCGATCTCGGCCTTGATCTGTCGGACGCGGTCGCCGACCGCACCGCTCTCGCCGCCGCCGTCGACGAGGGTGGTGTCGTCCTTCGTGACGACGACGCGGCGGGCGGCGCCGAGCACCTCCAGGCCGACGGTGTCGAGGCTGAGGCCGACGTCCTCGGACACGACCTGCGCGCCCGTGAGGACGGCCATGTCCTGCAGCATCGCCTTGCGGCGGTCACCGAAGCCGGGCGCCTTGACGGCGACCGCCGTGAACGTGCCGCGCATCTTGTTGACGACGAGCGTGGACAGCGCCTCGCCCTCGACGTCCTCAGCCACGAGGAACAGCGGCTTGCCGGTCTCGAGGACCTTCTCCATGAGCGGCAGCAGCTGCGCGACGGTGCTCACCTTGCCGGCCACGAGGAGCACGTGGGCGTCGGTGAGGACGGCCTCCATGCGCTCGGGGTCGGTCACCATGTACGGCGACAGGTAGCCCTTGTCGAACTGCATGCCCTCGGTGAACTGCAGGCTCACACCGGTGGTGGAGCCCTCCTCGACGGTGATGACGCCGTCGCGGCCCACCTTGTCGAAGGCGTCGGCGAGCGTCGCGCCGATCTCGGGGTCCTGCGCGGACACCGTCGCGACGTGCGCGACGGAGCCGGAGTCGGTGACCTCGACGGCGATGTCGTCGAGGCGGGCCTCGATCGCGGCGACGGCCGCGTCGATGCCGCGCTTGAGCGCGGCGGGGCCGGCGCCCGCGGCGATGTTGCGCAGGCCCTCGCGGACCATGGCCTGCGCGAGGACGGTCGCGGTGGTCGTGCCGTCGCCGGCGACGTCGTTGGTCTTGGTGGCGGCCTCCTTGGCCAGCTGCGCACCGAGGTTCTCGAAGGGGTCGTCGAGCTCGATCTCGCGGGCGATCGTCACGCCGTCGTTGGTGATGACGGGCGGGCCGAACGACTTGTGGAGCACGACGTTGCGGCCGCGCGGGCCGAGGGTCACGCGGACGGCGTCGGCGAGGGTGTCGACGCCGCGCTCGAGGGACTTCCGGGCGGACTCGTCGAAGGACAGGCTCTTGGGCATCTCGCTCCAGGGTGGCGGGTGGGGTGAGTGATCAGGCGACGACGCCGCCCGCGGCCGGGGGCCGGGGCGGCGTCGGGTGCCTCGCGTCCCGGGGGACGCTCAGCTCACTTCTCGATGACGGCGAGGACGTCGCGCGCGGAGAGGATGAGGTACTCCTCGCCGCCGTACTTGACCTCGGTGCCGCCGTACTTGCTGTACAGCACCGTGTCGCCGACCTGGACGTCGAGCGGGATGCGCTTCTCGCCGTCCTCGTCGAAGCGACCGGGACCCACCGCGAGGACCTTGCCCTCCTGGGGCTTCTCCTTGGCGGTGTCGGGGATGACGAGGCCGGAAGCCGTCGTCTGCTCGGCCTCGAGCGTCTGGACCACGATGCGGTCCTCGAGCGGCTTGATGGAGACAGCCACGTGTGACCTCTCTTTCGCGACAGGGGCGGCCGGCCGGGCGGCCGACCGGAACGGTTGTGGTCCGCCGGCCACGGGACGTCGTCGCGGGTGCCGACCCGTCGTCCGGCGAGTTGGCACCCGATGCCGTCGAGTGCCAGGTCGACAGTAGCCAGCGGGTTAGCACTCGGTCAACCTGAGTGCCAGCGTCCTGCTCCGGCCGGGCGGCTGGCAGGATCGGCGCGTGACGGCGGCGGACGAGGGGACCGGCGCGGCCGGGCTCGCCGCCCTGCTGCGCCCGGACGGCTGGGCGCTGCTGGGCGCGCTGCCACCGTACGACCCGGACCGCGCGCTCGCGCTCGGCGAGCGCCTGCGCGCCGACGGCGTGCCGGCGGAGACGGTCGCCGCCGCCCTCACCCAGTCGCGGTTGCGGGCGGCGGCGCGGGCCAAGCTCGGCGGGTTCGCGGACGGGATGCTCTTCACCGCCGACGGGCTCGAGCAGGCCACGCGCCTGCCGGTGGCCGCCCGGCACGCGGACCGGCTGCGCGCCGCGGGCGCGACCCGGGTCGCGGACCTCGGCTGCGGCATCGGCGTCGACGCGCTCGCCGTCGCCGGCATGGACCTGGCGGTGGACGCCGTCGAGCGCGACGAGGCGACCGCGGCGGTCGCGACGGTCAACCTGCGCCACTTCCCCCGCGCGCGTGTCCACCTCGGCGACGCGACGGGCTTCCCGGACGCGCTGCCGCTCGCACGGCCCGGGACGACCGACGGGGTCGACGCGGTGTGGACCGACCCGGCGCGCCGGGCGGGCGGCCGGCGGGTCACCGACCCCGAGCGCTGGAGCCCGCCGCTGTCGTGGGCGCTCGGCCTGCCCGGGACGGGGGTCCGGGCCGTCGGCGCGAAGGTCGCCCCGGGGGTCGACCACGACCTCGTCGCCGCGGACGGTCCCGCCGCGGGCTGGACGGCGGCGTGGACGTCCGTCGACGGCGACGTCGTCGAGGCGGTCCTGTGGTGGGGCGCCGCGGCCGTGCCGGGGACCCGGCGGACCGCGACGGTGCTGCGCACCGTCGAGCGCGACGGCGCCACCCAGGTGCAGGAGGTCGGCACGCTGTCGGACGCCGGGCTGCCGCAGGCGCCGGTCGGCGACGTCGGCGAGGTGCTGCTCGAGCCGGACGGGGCGGTCATCCGCGCCGGGCTCGTGGGGCACGTCGCCGCGGAGGTCGGCGGCCGCCTCATCGACCCGTCCATCGCCTACGTGACGACCGACGAGGCCGTCTCCCACCCGCTCGCCCGCGCCTACGAGGTGCGCGCGGTGCTGCCGTGGGGGCTCAAGCGGCTGCGGGCGCACCTGCGCGAGCAGGGCGTCGGGCGGGTGACGGTGAAGCGGCGCGGCAGCCCGCTGGACCCCGAGGAGCTGCGGCGGGCGCTCCGGCTGTCCGGCGACGGCGAGGCGACGGTCGTGCTCACCCGCCGGGCGGGCGAGCGCGTCGTGCTCGTGTGCGACCCGCTGGGCTGAACGCGGCTCGCCCGGGCCCTCAGAGGACGGTGACGGCGCGGTGGCGGCCCACGCCCGCGGGCGCCCCGGCGGCGACGGGCGTCCCGGGCGCCGGCTCGTCGGGCGCGACGGGCCAGCCGTCGCGCGCGAGCAGCTGCTCGGCGGTCTCGGAGCGCCCGGCCACCGCGACGCCGACCTCGGCGCGCAGGCGGTGGCGGCGTCCGTCCACGTCGACCGGCGCGTCGAGGGTCCGGCGGACGCGCCCGACCACCGTCGGGACGTCGGCCTCGTCGGCCAGGCCCTCGCAGCAGACCGTCAGGCGGCGCCCGTCGACGGCCGCGACGAGGTCCCCGCTGCGCACGGTGCCCACGAGGCGCTGGGAGGCGCAGGCCAGCAGCCGGTCCTCGAGCTCGCTCGGGACGCCGTGGGCGGGTGCGGGCAGGTCGACGTGCACGAGCACGACCGTCCGGCCGGCCCGCCGGCTGCGCCCCAGCGCCCGGCCCGCGTGGGCGAGCAGGGTCTGCCGGCCCGGCAGCCCGGTGACGGGGTCGTCGCCGCCGTGGCCGCCGCGCCGGTCGGCGTCGTGCAGCTGGGTGAGGAAGCTGTCCGGGCGCCCGTCGGGGTCGCGCAGCAGCGTCGTCTGCACCCGGGCGGTGACGACGCGCCCGTCCGCGCCGACGTAGCGGCGGCGGGCGTCGACCGAGTCGACCCGGCCCTCGACGAGGTCGCGCGTGGCCCGCACGGCGGCGGCCCGGTCGTCGGGGTGGATGAGGTCGCGCGGGGTGAGCCGGAGCAGGGTCGCCGCGTCGGTCCGCAGCACCTCGCACAGCCGGTCGGTGACGGCGAGCCAGCCGCCGTCGACACCGACGAGCCCCATCGCCACGCCCGTGCTGCGGAACACCTGCTCGAGCCGCTGCGCCGTGGCCGAGGGTGCAGGGGCGCCCGGCCCCGGGCCGGCGTCCGGGCGGACGTCCGAGCCGACGTCCGGGGCGACGTCCGCGCCGCCGGCGCGTCCGTCGAGCGGTCCCGTGTGCACGTGCGCCTCCTCCTACCCGCCCGACGGCGGTGCCCCCGGGGCATCGGCACGGCCCGGCGCGGGCTTGACCCGCGCGGCGCTACGCGAGCACCCGGCCGACCGTCATGGCGGGGTCGGTGGGCAGGTCGAGCCCCGACGGCTCGCGGCCGGCCTGCACGAGCAGCGAGCCCAGGGCCGCGACCATCGCGCCGTTGTCCGTGCACAGCGCCGGGCGCGGGATGCGCACGGCGACGCCCCCGGCGGCGGCGCGCTCGGTGACGAGGGCCCGCAGCCGGCTGTTAGCCGCGACCCCGCCGCCGAGGACGAGGTGCGACACGCCCTCGCGGCGGCACGCCGCGACCGCCTTCGCGCTCAGGACGTCGACGACGGCCTCCTGGAACGAGGCGGCGACGTCGGCGACGGGCACGTCGCGGCCGGCGTCCCGCGCCCGCTCCACCCAGCGCGCGACGGCGGTCTTGAGACCCGAGAACGAGAAGTCGTCGGTGTGGTCCCGCCCGTGGCGGCCCGTCGCCTGGGCGCCGGTGAGCCCCCGCGGGAACCGGATCGCGGCGGGGTCGCCGTCGCGGGCGGCCCGGTCGACGTGCGGCCCGCCGGGGAACGGCAGGCCGAGCACCCGGGCCACCTTGTCGAAGGCCTCCCCCGCCGCGTCGTCGAGCGTCTGGCCCAGCACGTCGATGTCGGCGGTGACGTCGTCGACCCGCAGCAGGCTGGAGTGCCCGCCGCTCACGAGCAGCGCGAGGGCGACGTCCGGCAGCGGCCCGTTCTGCAGCGAGTCGACCGCGACGTGCGCCGCGAGGTGGTTGACCCCGTACAGCGGCACGCCGAGGCCGAGGGCGAGCGCCTTCGCGGCGGACACGCCGACGACGAGCGCGCCCGCGAGCCCGGGCCCGCTCGTGACGGCCACGGCGTCGACGTCGTCGAGGCGGACGCCCGCCTCGGCGCACGCCCGGTCCAGGGTCGGCAGGAACGCCTCCAGGTGCGCGCGGCTCGCGACCTCCGGCACGACGCCGCCGAAGCGCGCGTGCTCCTCGACGCTGCTCGCGAGCGCGTCCGCGAGCAGCGTGCCGCCGCGGACGAGGCCGACACCGGTCTCGTCGCACGAGGTCTCGATGCCGAGGACGAGCGGGCCGTCCGCACCGGGGGCCGCGGGGCTCACCCGCGCTCCGCCGTCACGAGGTCGAGCGTCATAAGGACGGCCGCCACGCGGGCCGCGTCGGGCGCCGCGGCGGCGTAGTAGCCGGGCCGCCGCCCGACCCGGCCGAAGCCGGCACGGGCGTACAGCGCGAGCGCGGCGTCGTTGTCCTCGCGCACCTCCAGGTGCAGCCGGCGCGCGCCGTCGGCGCGGGCGCGGGCGCACGCGCGCTGCAGCAGCGTCGCGCCCAGGCCCCGGCCGCGGGCGGCGGGCAGGACCGCGACCGTCTGCAGCTCGGCGTCGGGTCCGTGCGCGGCGGTGCCGGCGTAGCCGAGCAGGCGGCCGTCGGCGTCCTCGGCGCGCTCGTACACCCGTCCGTCGGCCGCGAGCTCCGACAGCAGCGCCTCACGGCTCCACGCGTCCGGACCGAACGCCTCCGGCTCCGCGGCCGCGACCTCGTCGACGTCCCACCACCGCAGCCGGCGCACCCGGACGCCGGTGGCGACGAGCCCCTCGGGCGCAGGGGGTGCGGCGGGCACGCTCACCCGCCCACCCGCTTCGGTGCGCCGGGCTCGCGGGCGTCGGGACGGCGCAGGTACATCGGGTCCGCCGGCAGCGGCTGGGGGCCGGTGCCGGCGAGCGAGGCGACGGCCAGCGCCGCGACGTGCACCGCGGACGGGTCGAGCGGCAGCCCCTCGGCGGGGGTGCCGAGGACGTCGGGGTACAGCAGCGCACCGCGGCCCACGACGGGGACGAGGTGGGTGCGGGCGGCGGCCGCGGCCGAGGCGGGTTCGCCGACCTCGGGGTCGGCGACCCGTCGCCCGTCGCGGTACGCCGCCCAGTACACCTCCCGGCGCCGCGCGTCGGTGGTGACGACCGCGTCGACGGGACCGCCGGCGGCCACGACGCCGGCGTGCAGGGCGTCCAGGCTGCACACGCCGTGGACGCGCACCCCCACCACGTGGGCGAGGGCGCGCGCGGTCACGAGGCCCGCGCGGAGCCCGGTGAACGGGCCGGGCCCGACGCCGGCGGCCACAGCCCCGAGGTCGCGCGGGCCGAGCCCCGCCTCGGCGAGGACCTGCTTGATCGTCGGGGCGAGCAGCTCCGCGGGACGGTTGCCCTCGTGGACGTGGGCCTCGGCGAGGACCTGCCACGTGGGCGCCGGCGCACCGGCGGCCGTCGGGCCGCCGCGCAGCAGGTCCGGGGCGTCGGGCGCGTCGGGCGCGTCGAGGACCGCGACCGTCACGGTCGTCGTCGAGGTGTCGAGGCCGAGGACCTTCACGGGGGCGGCTCCTGTGCGGCGGCGCGCGCGAGCGCGGCGAGGTCGAGGGGCCGTGTGCGGCCCTCGAGGCGGACGTGGACGGTACGGGGCGCGACCGGCTCGGACGGCTCGGACGGCTCGGACGGCTCGGACGGCTCGGACGGCTCGACCGGCTCGGACGGCTCGGACGGCTCGGACGGCTCGGACGCGGGGTCGCCGCCCTCGGGACGACGCAGCGTGACGCGCACCAGGCCCGGCGCGAGCCGCTCGGCGAGCCCGGCGCCCCACTCCACGACGACGACGGAGGCGTCGAGGTCGGAGTCGAGGTCGAGGTCGTCCCACTCCAGGCCGTCGCCGACCCGGTACGCGTCGACGTGCAGCAGCACGGGCCCGTCGGGGCGGGGACCGGCCGGGTCGGGCCGCTGGTGGCGCGCGAGCACGAACGTCGGCGACGTGACGGGCGAGGTGACCCCCAGGCCCCGGGCCAGGCCCTGCGTGAGGGTCGTCTTGCCCGCCCCCAGCGGGCCGTCGAGGACGACGACGTCGCCGCCGGCGAGCCGGGCGCCGAGCGCCTCCCCCAGGGCGCGGGTCGCCTCGGGCGTCGGGCACACGACGGTCACCTCGCGCGCGGGCCCGTCCGGCGCGGCGGTCCCCGGGTCCGCGGCCCGCGCCTCAGGCACCTCGGCCCTCGAGCGGGCGCACGAGGCGACCCACCGCGTCGGCCGCGTCGGCCAGCGGGCCCCGTCGCCGGCCCCGCGCGCCCCGCCGACGACCGTGGGCCGGCTCCGCGGGCGCAGCGGCCCGCGCGGCGCGCAGCGCGCGGGTGACGAGGTCGAGCAGGTGGCCGGTGACGACGTCGGGGTGCTCGAGCATGACGAGGTGCCCGGCCTGGCGGACCACGACGTGCTCGGCGCGCGGCAGCGCCCGGACGATCTCCTCGCTGTGCCGCGGCGGCGTCATGCGGTCGGAGTCGCCGACGAGCACGAGGGTCGGCAGGTCCGCGAGCGCCCCGAGGGCGTCCTTCTCGTCGACCTCGGAGAAGCCCGGCAGGTAGTCGGAGACGACCTCGATGCTCGTGCTCGCGATGATGCCCGCCACGAAGCGCGTGAGCTCCGACGGGACGGGCGAGGCGAACGACCAGCGCCGGACCACGAGCGTCTCGATGTCGGAGACCATCCGGCGCCCGCGCGTCACGAGCTCCGGGCGGCGCGCGAGCACCGCGAGCAGGTTCGGCGCGACGCGGCTCACGGCGCCCCCGCCGGGCAGCCCGAAGTCGAGCGTGGCGAGGTCGCCCGCGCTCGTGGCGACGAAGCCGACGCCGTGCACGCGCGTGCCGAACAGGTCGGGGCGGCGCTTGGCGAGGCTCATCACCGTCATGCCGCCCATCGAGTGCCCGACGAGCACGACCGGGCCCTCGGGTGCGTGCGCGTGCAGGACCTCCTCGAGGTCGCGCCCGAGCCGCGGGATGCGGGCGCTGCCGGGCGGACCGGGCTCGGAGCGGCCGTGGCCGCGCTGGTCGTAGGTGACGACGCGGTAGCGCCCGCGCAGCGCGAGACGCTGGAAGTGCCACGACTGGCTCGACAGGCCGTAGCCGTGGACGAGCACGACCGTCAGGCCCGGCTCCTCGTCCGCCGCGCGCGGGGACGGCTCGTCGACCTCGACGTGGAGCCGCACCCCGTCGTCGGTGTGCAGCTCGTACTCCTCGCCGCGCACGGACCCCAGCAGCGCGAGGCCCTCGCGGTCGAACAGGTCTCCGGCCCGGCGCCGCCGCGCGCGCACCCGGTCGCCGGCGACGCCGACGGCCACGCCGGCCCCCGCGACGGCGAGACCGGCGCCGAGGCCGACCCAGCGCCACGGCGCCTCGACGGGGCTCACGCGGGCTCCTCCGCGAGCAGCACCTGGCCGGTCCCGACGTGCCGGCGGGGCAGCCGCGAGCCCAGCCGGGCGACGACCTCGTAGGAGATGGTGCCCGCCCACTCCGCCCACTCCTGCGCCGTGGGCTCGCCGCGGTCGCCGGGACCGAGCAGGACGACGTCGTCGCCGACGGCCTCGTGCGCGCCGGGCCCGAGGTCGACGACGACCTGGTCCATGCAGACGCGCCCGACGACCGGGGCGCGCCGTCCTCCGACCCACACCTGCGCGCGGCCGGTGGCCGCGCGGGGCACGCCGTCGGCGTAGCCGAGCGGGACCAGCCCCACGACGGTGTCGTGCGGCGCGGTCCACACGTGCCCGTAGGAGACGCCCTCGCCGGCGCGCACGGCCTTGGTGAGGGCGAGCCGGGAGCGCAGGGTGAGCGCCGGTCGCAGGCCCCACTCCCCCGGGCCGGCGAGGTCGGGCACGGGGCTCAGCCCGTACACCGCGAGGCCGGGCCGGACGAGGTCGAGGTGCAGGTCGGCGCGGGTGAGCGTGGCCGCGGAGTTCGCGAGGTGGCGCCACGTCGGGCGCAGGCCCGCGGCCCGGAGCACCTCGACCGCCTCGGTGAAGGCCTCGGCCTGCGCGTCGATGGTGGGGTGGTCGGGGGCGTCGGCCCACGCGAGGTGGCTGAACACCCCGCTCACCGCCACGAGCCCGTCGCGCTCGGCGGCGGCGAGCGCCGCCGCGAGCGGCGGCAGGTCCTCCACCCGGACGCCGTTGCGGTTGAGGCCCGTGTCCACCTTGACGTGGACGTCGGCGACCTGGCCGGTGGCGCGGGCCGCCTCGAGCAGCGCCTCGACGTGGGAGGGGTCGGACACGCCGATCGTCACCTGGCGGCGCAGCGCCTCGGCCAGCAGCCGTGCGTCCGGCAGCAGCAGCCACGTGAGGAGGGGCTCGTCGACGCCCGCGTCGCGCAGCCGCAGGGCCTCGTCGAGCTGGGCGACACCGAGCCACGTCGCCCCGCCCGCCACGGCCGCCCGCGCCACCGGCACGAGGCCGTGGCCGTACGCGTCGGCCTTGACGACCGCGAGGACGGGGGTGCGCGTCCTCGCCGCGAGCGCGGCGACGTTCGACGCGACGGCGTCGAGGTCGACCTCGACGACGCCCGTGCCGACGTCGGTCGCCGGGACGCGGGCGGCCGTGCCCTGGTCCGCCTCGGGCGCCGGGGCCGCGGGAGCGGCGAGCTGGTCAGTCACGTCCACCATGGTCCCAGTCCCCGGGCGCGTCGCCCGCCGGCACCCCGGCGCGCAGCAGCGGTACCGCCGCGCCGGCGAGGCCGTCGGCCACCACCTGTCGCACCTGCTCGACGACGAGCGCGGCGTGCAGCGGACCGCCCGCCGAGGCCCGGTGCGCGGCGACGGCGTGGACGTGCGCGGCGAGCGTGGCCGCGCGCCCGGGGGCCGAGCCGGCCGCGAGCAGGGCCCCGGCGAGCCCGGCGAGCACGTCGCCCGCACCTGCGGTCGCGAGCCACGGCGGGCCGCCCGGCACGACCGTCGGGGTCCCGTCGGGCGCGAGCACGACGGTGTCGGCGCCCTTCAGCAGCAGCGTGACGCCGAGCCGGTCGGCGACGGCACGTGCGACGTCGACGAGGTCGAGCGGGCCGGCCGCGTCCTCCTGGGCCACGTCGAGGACCTGCGCGACGCGGGCGAGCTCGCCGCGGTGCGGGGTGAGCAGGAGCCGGTCCGGGCGGCGGAGCGTGCCGTCGAGCGAGGCCCGGGCGGCGGCCTCCAGCGCACCCGCGTCGACGACGGCGGGCTCGTCGGTGCCCGTCAGCACGTGGGCGACGCGGGGGTCGTCGTCGGCGGACACGCCGGGCCCGACCACCCACGCCTGCACCCGCCCGACGGCGTCGAGCGGCTGCACGAGCGCCTCCGGCACCGCCTGCAGCACGAGCGGCCCGACGGGGTCGGTGGCCGCGGCCCCGCCGTCCGCGGGCACGTAGCGCACCATGCCGACCCCGGCCGCGGCGGCGGCGCGGGAGCAGAGCACGGCCGCCCCGGGGTAGCGGTCGTCGCCGGCGACGACGCCGAGCACGCCGCGCGAGTACTTGTCGGCGTCGCGCCACGGCTCGGGCCAGCGCGCGGCGACGTGCGGGCCGGGTCGCGTCGGGTCGCCGCCGTCGAGCACGAGCCGGACGGCCGGGGGCGGCAGGTGCTCGCCGAGCCCGAGGTCGACGACGACGAGGCGCCCGACCGCGTGCCGGCCCGCGGGCAGCAGGAGGCCGGGCTTCGCGGCGCCGAAGGTGACGGTGAGGTCGGCGGGCAGCACGGGCCCGGCGAGCGCGCCCGTGTCGGGGTCGAGCCCGCTCGGCAGGTCGCACGCGACCACGGCCCCGCGGCGGAGGTGCACCCGCTCGAGCACGGCCCACGCGGCCCCGCGCACCGCGCCCGAGGCGCCGATGCCGAGGACGCCGTCGACCACGAGGTCCGCGTCGCGCACGAGGTCGGCCGCGGCCGTGACGGCGGCGTCGTCGGTGCCGGGGTCGGCGGGCACCGTCACGACGCGCCCGCCCGCCGCTCGCAGCGCCGCGGTGCCGCGCGCGTGGGCGCGCTCGGCGAGGAGCAGGGCGGTGACGCCGGCCCCCCGCGCGCGCAGCGCGGCCCCCGCCAGCAGCGCGTCGCCGCCGTTGTTGCCCGGCCCGACGAGCAGCACGACCCGGCGCCCGCTCACCCGTCCGGTCCGCTCGCGCAGCAGCGCGGCGCAGTGACCGGCGAGGGCGTGCGCGGCGGCCGCCATGAGGTCCGCCCCGGTCGCGAGCCGGGCGGCGTCGGCGGCCGCGACGTCCGCCGCCCGCCAGGCCTCGAGCAGCTCCCCCGGGGCGTCCGGGCTCCACCAGCCGTCGGTGCTCATGCGTCCGAGCCTGGGTGCCCGCCCTCCGCGACGCACGTCGCCGCCGCGATGCCCGCGTCGTGGGACAGGCTGAGGTGCAGCCGCTCGACCCCGAGCTCGGCCATCCGGCGGGCGACGGTCCCGCTCGCGTGGACGCGGGGGGCCGCGCCGGGCTCGCGCGTCACCGTGCAGTCGTGCCAGCGCAGCCCACCCGGCGCGCCGAGGGCCTTGGCGATGGCCTCCTTCGCGGCGAAGCGCGCCGCGAGCGACGCCGGCGGCAGGTCCCGCTCCGCCTCGGTGAACAGCCGCTCGCGCAGGGCCGGGCTCCGGTCGAGCTGCGCGAGGAAGCGGTCGACCGCCACGACGTCGGTGCCGACGCCGACGATCACCGGCCGTCCCCGGCGCTCACTCGACGGTCACGCTCTTGGCGAGGTTGCGCGGCTGGTCCACGTCGAGGCCCTTGGCGCCCGCGAGCTCGCACGCGAAGACCTGCAGGGGCACGACCGTGACGAGCGGCGCGAGCAGCGGCGGGGTCCGGGGCACGCGGACGACCTCCTCCGCGTACGGCACCACGTCGTCGTCGCCCTCCTCGGCGATGACGATCGTCCGCGCGCCGCGGGCCCGGATCTCCTGGATGTTGGAGATGACCTTGGCGTGGACGGAGTCGTCGCCCTCGGGGCTCGGCACGACGACGAACACGGGCTGGCCGGGCTCGATGAGGGCGATCGGGCCGTGCTTGAGCTCGCCGGCGGCGAAGCCCTCCGCGTGGATGTACGCGAGCTCCTTGAGCTTGAGCGCGCCCTCCAGCGCGACCGGGAAGCCGACGTGGCGCCCGAGGAACAGCACCGAGCGGGTGTCGGCCATCCACCGGGCGATGGTGCGGACGTGGTCGGAGGCGTCCAGCACCTTCTGCACCTTGTCCGGCACGGCGTGCAGCTCGTCGAGCACCCCGCGGATGCTCGCGGCGTCCAGGGTGCCCCGCAGCTGCGCGAGGTAGAGCCCGAGCAGGTACGTCGCGGTGATCTGCGCGACGAACGCCTTCGTGCTCGCGACGGCCACCTCCGGGCCCGCGTGGGTGTAGAGGACGCCGTCGGACTCCCGCGGGATGGTCGAGCCGTGCGTGTTGCACACCGCGACGGTCGTCGCGCCGAGCGCCTTGGCGTGGCGGACGGCCATGAGGGTGTCCATCGTCTCGCCGGACTGGCTGATGGAGACCACGAGCGTGCGCGGGCCGATGACGGGGTCGCGGTAGCGGAACTCGTGGGAGTACTCGACCTCGACCGGGAGCCGGGCCCACCGCTCGATCGCGTACTTCGCGACCATCCCGGCGTAGCTGCTCGTGCCGCACGAGACGATGACGACCTTCTCGACGCCCGCGAGGGCGGCCTCGTCGACGTGCATCTCGTCGAGCACGAGCCGGCCCTGCTCGTCGGAGCGGGCGAGGAGGGTGTCGGCGACCGCCTTCGGCTGCTCGTCGATCTCCTTCGCCATGAACGTGTCGTAGCCGCCCTTCTCCGCGGCGGCGGCGTCCCACGTGACGGTGTACGGGCGGCCGGCGACCGGCGCCCCGGCGAAGTCGGTGATGGTGAAGCCGTCGGGACGAACCTCGACGACCTGGTCCTCGCCGAGCTCGACGGCCTCCTTCGTGTGGTCGATGAAGGCCGCGACGTCGCTGCCGAGGTACGTCGCGTTGTCGCCCACGCCCACGACGAGCGGCGAGGAGCGCCGGGCGCCGACGACGACGTCGGGCTGGCCGCGCCACACCGCGAGCAGCGTGAAGGCGCCCTGCAGGCGCTGCACGACCTCGCGCATCGCCCCGGCGAGGTCGGTACCGCCCTCGGCGAGGCGGCGGGCCAGCAGGTGCGCGACGACCTCGGAGTCGGTCTCGCTGTGCAGCGTGACGCCCGCCGCGGTGAGCTCGGCGCGCAGCGGCGCGAAGTTCTCGATGATCCCGTTGTGGATGAGCGCCACCTGCTCGTCCCCCGACACGTGCGGGTGGGCGTTGGCGTCGGTCGGGGCCCCGTGCGTCGCCCAGCGCGTGTGGCCGATCCCGGTGCGGGAGGAGTACGCGGGGACCTCCGCGGTCGACTCGGCCGCCGTGACCGCGTCGACGAGGCGCGCGAGCTTGCCGGAGCGCTTGACGACGTGCAGGGAGTCGTCGGCGACGAGCGCCACGCCGGCGGAGTCGTAGCCGCGGTACTCCAGGCGGCGCAGGCCGCCGAGCACGACGTCGAGGGCACTCGGCGCGCCCGGCCCACCCGTCACTCCTACGATTCCGCACATGCCGGCGAGTCTAGGAGCCTCGTCCGCGTCCGCTCCGCAGGCGGCGACCGCCGCGTCGGGGACCGGGACGGGGACGTCGCACGGACCGGCGACGAGGCCCCCGGCCCCTGGGGCGCCGGCCCCGGACGGCGCCGTCTCCCCGTTCGTCGAGTTCGACCGGCAGGCGTGGAGCCGGCTGCGGGCGAGCACCCCCATGACGCTGGAGGAGGCCGACCTCGCCCGCCTGCAGGGCCTCGGCGACCGCGTCGACCTCGGCGAGGTCGAGGAGGTGTACCTGCCGCTCTCGCGCCTGCTGACGCTGTACGTCGAGGCCAACGACGGCCTGCGCGAGGCGACCGCGACCTTCCTCGGGGAGCGGCGTCCGGCGCGGACGCCGTACGTCATCGGGGTGGCCGGGTCGGTCGCGGTCGGCAAGTCGACGACCGCGCGCCTGCTGCGGGAGATGCTGTCGCGCTGGCCGGGCACGCCGCGGGTCGAGCTCGTCACCACCGACGGCTTCCTGTTCCCCAACGCGGTCCTCGAGCGGCGCGGCCTCATGGGGCGCAAGGGCTTCCCGGAGTCCTACGACCGTCGCGCGCTGCTCCGCTTCGTCCAGGCGGTCAAGAGCGGGCAGCAGCTGGTGAGCGCACCGGTGTACTCCCACCTCACCTACGACATCGTGCCCGGCGCCTCCGTCACCGTCCGGCGGCCCGACATCCTCGTGGTGGAGGGGCTCAACGTGCTGCAGCCCGCCCGCGTCCGCGGCGACGGCCGGCAGGGGGTCGCGGTCAGCGACTTCTTCGACTTCTCGATCTACGTCGACGCCCGGGTCGACGACGTCCGCGCGTGGTACGTCGACCGCTTCCTGCGGCTGCGCGAGACGGCGTTCGCGCGGCCGGAGTCGTACTTCCGCCGCTACGCGGACCTGTCCGACGCCGACGCCGTCAGCACCGCGGAGCGCATCTGGCACGACATCAACGAGCGCAACCTGCGGGAGAACATCCTGCCGACACGTGGTCGGGCGTCCCTCGTGCTCACCAAGGCGCCCGACCACTCCGTGCGCCGGGTGCGCCTGCGCAAGGTGTGAGCCCCGGCGCTACGTGAGCCGCAGCTGCCAGATGCTGTACAGCCCGACCGGCACGAAGCCCATCGCGCGGTTCACGCGCAGCATCGGCCCGTTCTCCAGCGCGTTCCACGTCTGCACGCGCGTCACCTCCGGCCACGCCGCCTCGACGGCCCGCAGGTTGGCGGCCTTCACCACGATGCCGAGCCGGCGGCCCCGGTGGGCGGGGTCGACGATGGTGTCGAACTGGTAGGCGATGCCGGGCGCCCGGCGGTCACGGCCCATCTCGCTGAACGCCACCATCCGGCCCGTCGCGGTCTCGACGGCCCCGGCCGCGACGACGTCGATGCCGCGCCGGTCCCAGTCGGCGTACGTGCGGCGGATGCGGTCGGCGTCCCACGTCTCCGGCCGCCAGTCGACCTCGCCGAGCGGCGGGTCGGTGCTCATCCGCGCGGCTAGCGCGGCGCGGTCGTCCAGCAGGTCCGCCGGCGCGAGCCCCGTCCACGCCCGGGTGGTGTACGCGTCGGCACGGTCCCCGACCTCCGCCTCCACGCCGGCGAGCACCGCCTCCTCGACCGGCAGCCGCACCTGGCTGCGCACCTCGGTCTGCACGAGCCGCGCCCCGCTCGCCCGCGCGAAGGAGGTGCCCAGGTGCTCCGGCGCCTCGCCGGTGCTTACCCGCGGGTCCGCGACGGCCCGCTCGTGGCGCTGCCACGCCTCGGCCGGGTCGGGCCGGTAGCCCGTGCCGCCGACCACCGTGTCGCGCCCCTCCTCGCGCGCGAGCCCCCGGACGGCCTCCAGCAGCCGGCGGCCGAGGCCGCGCCCGCGGTGGGCGGGCGCCACGGCGAGCTCGACCTCGACGAGGTGGGTGTTGTCGAGGTCCGGCGTGAACGCCTTGGCGACCCCGGCCGCCTCCTCGCCCCCAGGTCCCTCGACGAGCGCGAGCGACGCGTGGTGCCGGCCGTTGGCCGTGCGCCACGACGCGACGTGGTACTCCACGGGCTGCGGCTCGAAGGCGTCGCCGACCGTCTCGCGGTCGGCGTCCTCCAGCAGGCGCACCAGGTCGGCGAAGTGCTGCGAGCCCGGGTCGACCTCGACGAGGCGCACGGCGGCGGAGACGGGCGTGCTCACGCGGACCACGGTGCTCCTGCTCACCGCGGCGCGGCAACGGGTTTAGGGCCCGACGGCGGTGTCCCGGGCGGACCCCGGGCTCAGGCCGGCGCGAGGGAGAGTCGTTCGCGCACGACGGCCGCGATGCGGCCCGCGTGGCGCTCGGCGGTCTCGGTGTCGGGTGCCTCGACCATGACGCGCACGAGCGGCTCGGTGCCGGAGGCGCGCAGGAGCACGCGGCCGCGCTCGCCGAGCTCGGCCTCCACCTCGGCCACGCACGCGGTGACGGCCTCGTCCTCGGCCACGCGCGTCTTGTCGACGTCGGGCACGTTGAGCAGCACCTGGGGCAGGCGGGTGACGACCGAGGCGAGCTCGGCGAGCGAGGAGCCCGTGACGGCCATCCGCTGCAGCACGTGCAGCGCGGTGAGGAGACCGTCACCGGTCGTGTTGTGGTGCGCGAGGACGACGTGACCGGACTGCTCGCCGCCGAGCACGTAGCCGTGGCGGCGCATCTCCTCCAGCACGTAGCGGTCGCCGACGCCGGTCGTGACGAGCCGGATGCCGTGCTCGGCCAGCGCGAGGCGGAGACCGAGGTTGCTCATGACGGTCGCGACGACCGTGTCGCCCGTCAGGCGGCCCTGCTCGCGCAGCGCGAGGGCGAGCACGGCGAGGACCTGGTCGCCGTCGACCACGCGACCGGCGGCGTCCACGGCGAGGCAGCGGTCGGCGTCGCCGTCGAAGGCGATGCCCGCGTCGGCGCCCTGCGCGAGGACGGCCTCCTGCAGCCGCCCCAGGTGCGTGGAGCCGTAGCCGTCGTTGATGTTGAGCCCGTCCGGCTCGGCGCCGATGACGCTCACCTGCGCGCCCGCGGAGCGCAGGGCCATGGGACCGACCACCGAGGCGGCCCCGTGCGCGCAGTCGACGACGACCCGCAGGCCCGCGAGCGGCGCGGTGTCGTCGAGGGTGTTGACGCAGTGCGCGGCGTACAGCTGCGAGGCGCCGTGGTCGGGGCGCACGCGGCCGACGGCGGCACCGGTGGGCCGCTGCCACGGCTGGCCGGCCAGCTCGCTGATGGCGTCCTCGACGTCGTCGGCGAGCTTGTGACCGAAGCGGTCGAAGAACTTGATGCCGTTGTCCGGCATCGGGTTGTGCGACGCGGAGATCATGACGCCGAGGTCGACGTCGTCGCGGGTCGCCACGAGGTGCGCGAGACCCGGCGTCGGCAGCACGCCCGCGTCCAGCACGTCGACGCCCGCGCTCGCGAGCCCCGCGCACACCGCGGCGGACAGGAACTCCCCCGAGGCGCGCGGGTCGCGGGCGACGAGCGCCCGCGGGCGCCCCACCGTGGCGGGGCGCCCCTCGACGAGCACGTGCGCCGCCGCGACCGACAGGTCGAGCGCGAGCTCGGCCGTGACGTCGACGTTGGCGCGACCGCGCACGCCGTCGGTCCCGAAGATCCTGCCCATGCCGGTTCGGCTGGTCGGCGCGGCGCGCGTCAGCGCTTGCTGTACTGCGGGGCCTTGCGGGCCTTCTTGAGGCCGGCCTTCTTGCGCTCGATCGCGCGCGGGTCGCGCGTGAGGAAGCCGGCCTTCTTCAGCGTCGGGCGGTTGGCCTCGACGTCGATGCCGTTGAGGGCCCGGGCGATGCCGAGGCGCAGCGCACCGGCCTGGCCGGAGGGGCCGCCGCCGACGATGCGGGCGACGACGTCGAAGCGACCCTCGGTCTCGGTCACCGAGAAGGGGTCGTTGACCTCCTGCTGGTGGACCTTGTTGGGGAAGTAGTCGTCGAGCGCGCGGCCGTTGATCTGCCACTGCCCGGACCCGGGCACGAGGCGCACGCGGGCGATGGCGCGCTTGCGGCGGCCGACGGCCGCCCCGGGCGCGGTGATGCTCTGCCCGCCGCTTCGGGTCTCCACGACCGACTCGGTCGTGTAGCTGCCGCTGAACTCCTCGGCCTGCTCGTCGGTGCCGGGGGTACCGGGGGCGTCGGTGGTGACGTCGGCCACGTGTCTCCTACTTCCTCAGGTGCTCTGCAGTCGGGCTGCGGTCAGGGGGCGGTCGCGGCGGGCCGCGTCACTGGGCGATCTGGTCGTCGACGCTGAACGGCTGCGGCTTCTGCGCCGCGTGGGGGTGCTCGGGGCCCGCGTAGACCTTGAGCTTGCTCAGCATCTGCCGACCGAGGGCGTTCTTCGGGAGCATGCCGGCGACGGCCTTCTCGACCGCGCGGGTCGGCTTGGTCGCGAGCAGCTCGGTGTAGCCGACGGCCTTGAGGCCGCCCGGGTAGCCGGAGTGGCGGTAGGCGATCTTCTGGTCGCGCTTGGAGCCGGTCAGCGCGACCTTCTCGGCGTTGACGATGACGACGAAGTCGCCGGTGTCGACGTGCGGCGCAAAGACGGCCTTGTGCTTGCCGCGCAGCAGCTGCGCGGTGCGGCTCGCGAGGCGGCCGAGCACGACGTCGGACGCGTCGATGACGTGCCAGTGACGCTCGACGTCGCCGGGGCGTGGGGAAAACGTGCGCACAGCTCTACCTCGTCATGCCGGTCTGGACTCGAAGCGCCGCCTCGTGCCACGGCTTCTCGCCGGGTCCGGTGGGGCGCGGGCGCGCACACGGACGTGCACGCAACAGCGCCCAAAGATACGGGTCGGCGCCGTCCGGGGTCAAAACGCCTCAGCGGGCGCGCGCCACCCGGGCCTCGTCCCACACCGGCTCGGCCTCCTCCCGCACCCGTCCGTCGGCGCCGACGACGAGGAAGCGGTCGAAGCCGCGGGCGAACCACCGGTCGTGCGTGACGGCGAGGACCGTGCCCTCGAACTGCTCCAGAGCGGCCTCCAGCGCCTCCGCGGAGTGCAGGTCGAGGTTGTCGGTCGGCTCGTCGAGCAGCAGCAGCGTGCAGCCCGACAGCTCCAGCAGCAGGACCTGGAAGCGCGCCTGCTGCCCGCCGGACAGCAGCTCGTAGCGCTGCTCGGCCGCCCGGGCGAGGCCGTAGCGGTCGAGCACCCGGCTCGCGGGCTCCCGCGGCAGCCCGTCGCGGCTGCCGTCCCCCCGGTGCAGGACCTCCAGGAGCGTGCGCCCCGTCAGGTGCGGCGCCTCGCCGGTCTGGACGAACCAGCCGGGCCGCACGCGCGCACCGAGGCGCGCGGTGCCGTCGTGCGGCACCGGCCGCGGCACGGCCCCGACCGGGGTGTGCTCGGGGCCGGGGTCGCTGCCGCCCGCGGCGAGCAGGCGGAGCAGGTGGGACTTGCCGGAGCCGTTCGAGCCGAGCACCGCGACCCGGTCCCCGAACCACACCTCGAGGTCGAACGGGTCGACGAGCGCGTGGCCGCCCTCCGTGCGCAGCCGGAGCGCCTCGCACACGACGGCGCGCTTGCCGGTGCGGGCGCCGCGCAGGCGCATCGTGACCTGCTGCTGCTGCGGCACCGCGAGCGGCGGGCCGGCCTCGTCGAAGCGGCGCAGCCGGGTCTGCGCGGCCTGGTACTGGCTCGCCATGCCGTCGTTGTACGTCGCCTTGACCTTGAGGCGGTGCACGAGCTGCACGAGGCGGGCGCGGTCCTCGTCCCAGCGCCGTCGCAGCTCCTCCAGGCGGGCGTTCCGCTCCTCGCGCGCGGCGTGCCACGTCGAGAAGCCGCCGCCGTGCACCCACGCCGTCGCCCCCGCGGCCCCGGGCTCGAGCGTGACCACCCGGTCCGCGGCGCGGGCGAGCAGCTCGCGGTCGTGGCTCACGAGCAGGACGGCCTTCGGGGTCTCGCGCAGCCGGTCCTCCAGCCACCGCTTCGCGGGCACGTCGAGGAAGTTGTCGGGCTCGTCGAGC
Source organism: Aquipuribacter sp. SD81 (assembly GCF_037153975.1). Lineage (NCBI taxonomy): Bacteria > Bacillati > Actinomycetota > Actinomycetes > Micrococcales > Intrasporangiaceae > Aquipuribacter > Aquipuribacter sp. SD81. Next base: position 70,816 of record NZ_JBBAYJ010000001.1, on the reverse strand, counting down.
ACGAGCACCTCGTCCGGCCCGCGCAGGAGCGCCTCCAGCACGAGCCGCTTCTGCTCCCCGCCCGACAGGGTCGTGACGTCGCGACCGCGGGCCGCCTCGTAGCCGACCCCGAGGGCCGCCTCGCAGCACACGTCCCACAGCGTCTCCGCCTCGTAGCCGCCGGTGTCGCCGTAGTCGGCGAGCGCGTGGGCGTAGCGCAGCTGCGCGGCCTCGCTGTCGTCGTCCATGAGCGCGAGCTCGCACGCGTCCACGGCGTCCGCGGCCGCGCGCAGGGCGGGCGCCGCCACCGAGCGCAGGAGGAGGGCGAGCGTCACGACGCCGTCGGCGTCGGGGGTGAGGTCGTCGGAGCCGCCACGGCCCACCCGTCCGACGTGCTGGTGCATGACCCCGACCCGGCCCGAGCGCGCGACGGCGCCCTCGTGGGGGTCCAGGTCGCCCGTCACCGTGCGCAGCAGCGTCGTCTTGCCGACGCCGTTGGGGCCGACGAGCGCGGTCGTGCGGCCGTCGCCCACCCGGAACGACACGTCGCGCAGCAGCGGCCGTCCGTCCGGCAGCACGTACCCCACCTGCACGACGTCGACGTGACCCACGGAGGGCGAGCATGCGGTGCCCCGGTGCCCGCGTGCAACGGCTTTGCCGCCGGACTAGCGTCGCAGCCGTGCAGCAACGGTTCCTGGGACGAAGCGGTCTGAAGGTCTCCGAGCTCTGCCTCGGCGCGATGACGTTCGGTCGCGAGACCGACGAGGCGACGAGCCACCGCATGTGCGACGCGTTCGTCGAGGCCGGCGGCACGTTCGTCGACACCGCGAACGTGTACGGGCAGGGCACGAGCGAGGAGATCCTCGGTCGCTGGCTCGCGAGGACGGACCGCGACGCGGTGACCGTCGCGACGAAGGTCCGCTTCCCGATGGGCGACGGGCCGAACGACCAGGGGCTGTCGCGGGGACACATCCGCCGCCAGGTGGAGGCGTCGCTGCGGCGGCTGCAGACCGACCACATCGACCTCTACCAGGTGCACGCGTGGGACGGTGCGACCGCGCTGGAGGAGACGCTGTCGACGCTCGACGCGCTCGTGCGGGAGGGCAAGGTCCGCTACCTCGGGGCGTCGAACTACGCCGGCTACCAGCTGCAGCGCGCGGTCGACCTCGCCGCCGCGCACGGCTGGGAGGGCTTCGTCAGCCTGCAGGCCCTGTACAACCTGCTCGACCGGGAGCTGGAGTGGGAGCTCGTGCCGGTGTCGCTCGACGAGGGCCTCGGCATCCTGCCGTGGAGCCCGCTGCGGGGCGGCTGGCTGACCGGCCGGTACCGGCGCGGCATGTCGGGCCCGCCCGCGGACACGCGCGTCGACGAGGCGGCGAAGCAGGGCTGGGGCGAGGCGTGGGACACGTACGCCAACGAGCGCACGTGGTCGCTCGTCGACACGCTCGACGCCGTCGCGGAGGAGACGGGGCGCACGGTCGCGCAGGTCGCGCTCGCGTGGGTCAAGGACCGCCCGGGCGTCACCTCGCCCATCATCGGCGTGCGGACCATGGAGCACCTCGAGGCGAACCTCGGCGCGGTCGGCTGGGAGCTGGGCGAGGACCAGCGCGCGCGGCTCGACGCCGCGAGCGACCGCCCGCTCCCCTACCCGTACGCGACCGTCACCGCGGACGCCGAGCGGGCCTGAGCCACGCGGCGACGGCGCGGACCGCGGCGTGCCGCGCCGCCGGCCGACGCCCCCCGGCGCACGAGGTCCGCCACCGCGCCGGGCTCCGCCACAACCGCACAGCCCGTGCGCCTGAGGACACCCCACGGCGCCGTTCCCGGCCACAACCGCACAGCCTGAGCGCCCGAGGACACCTCACCGCGCCGGTCCCGGCCACAACCGCACGGCCCGCGCGCCTGAGGACACCCATGGCGCCCGACCCGTCACGACGTCACAGTGCGCGACCGGTGCGACGGGCGCGTGCGGCTCATCGCCCCGGACCGCGCCCCGGGGCGTAGTGTCGGCCACTCGGACGCAGCTGCGGAGGGGCCGTCTCATGGGGACGCGGGGGGAGCGGCGCTTCGTCGCCGGGGTCGTCCTGGCGACGGCAGCCGTCGTCGGCTGGGTGCTGTGGGTCGGCCTCGTCGTCGACGTGCGCGAGGTCATCGGGGTCGAGCCGGGCGTGCTCCGGGCGGGACGGCCCGACGAGCCGGTCCTCGTGGCGCTCGGTGGCCTGCAGCTCCTCGTCACCTGGCTGCTCCCCGTGGCCGGGGTCACCGCGCTCGCGCTGCTGGCGGCCCACCTCGGACGTCGTCGGTGGCTCCGCCGGTCCCGCGGGGTCGCGGCGCTCGCACGCCTGGTCCCCGTGGTGGGGGTGCTCGGGCTCGTGACGGCGGTGTCCGCCGTCGTCTGGCCGGGGCTCGGCTTCGCGCTCGACGCCTACACCGCGGCGGAGCAGCTCGACGTCGCGCCGCCGACGGGCGGCATCGGCCCCACCCGGCTCGCGACAGGCGTGGCGGGCGTGGTCGCGGTGGCGGCAGCTCTCGTCGGGGGTGTCGTGCTGGGGACGGCCTCGGTGCTCGGACGGCGCCACCGCCGGCCCGCGACGGCACCCGCGCGAGGGCGGACGTGAGAGCCCCGGACGCCGGCGTCCGGCTCGACGCCGCGGTGCTCGTCGCGCTCTCCGGGGCCGTCACCTGGGTGCTGTGGGTCTGCCTCGTCGTCGACCCCCGCGAGACGCTCGGCGTGGCAGCGGAGGAGCTCGGCCCCGTGCTGCCACCCGGCCTCGCCCTCGGGCTGCTCGCGACGTACGTCCTCCCCGTCGCCGGCCTCGCGGTGCCGGCGCTGCTGCTCGCGCGACTCGGCTGGCGTGAGTGGCGCGAGCGCTCCCGCGCGGCCGCGTGTCTGTGGCGGCTCGTGCCGACGGTCGGGCTGGTCGGGCTCGTGCTGCTCGTGGCGCCCCTGTACCCCGGGTTCCCCCTCGGCCTGGCGGCGCTCAACCGGGCCGAGGCGCTCGGGGTCGCCCCCGAGAGCGGGAGCATGAGCGGCGTTCTGGTCGCGACCGGGGCGGTCGGCGCGGTCGTGGTCGTCGTCGCGGGGGCCGCGGGCCTCGTCCTCGTCGGGCTCGTGCACCGCTGGATGTCTCGCACCGCCCGCATGGCGTGACAGCCGCCACGGCCCCGCCCGAGCGCCGGCCGACCCGGCCCTCAGTCCCCGGCCAGCGCCTCGTCGACGAGCACGTCGAGCGCGGTGTCCAGCTCGGCGAACGACGTCGTGAGCGGGGACAGCCCGAGCCGCACGAGGTCGGGGTGACGGAGGTCGGCCAGCACCCCGCGCTCCCGGGCGCGCCGCTCCACCCCGCGTGCGCCCGGGCCCGCGAGGACGACGTGCGACCCGCGCCGCGCCGGGTCGGCGGGGCTCGCGACGGACCAGCCGCGTGCCCCGAGGTCGTGCTCGAGCCGGGCGGCAGCGCGCGCCGTGAGCGCGACCGACTTCTCCCGGATCGCGGGCAGCCCCGCCTCGCCCACGACGCGCACCCCCTCCTGCACCGCGACCAGCCCCGCCACGGGCGGCGTGCCGGACAGCATGCGCCGGACCCCGCGCGCCGGCACGTGCCCGGCCGCCATCGCGAACACGTCCTCGGCGCCGAACCAGCCCGGCACGGGGTTCTCGAGCCGCTCGTGGTGCCGCTCGGCGGCGTAGAGGAACGCCGGCGCGCCCGGCCCCGCGCACAGGTACTTGTACGTGCAGCCGACGGCCAGGTCGACGCCGGCGTCGTCGAGGGCCAGCGGCACGCTGCCCGCGGAGTGCGACAGGTCCCACACCACGACCGCGCCCGCCCCGTGCACGAGCGCCGTGACGGCCGCGAGGTCCGCGAGGGCGGCGGAGCGGTAGTCGACGTGGCTCAGCAGCACGAGCGCGGTCCGCTTCCCCAGCACGGCCGCGAGCGCCGCAGGGTCGAGCCCGTCGACCGGGTGGGGTTCGACCCACCGGACCGTCGCGCCGCGGGACCGCGCGACCGCCTCGACGAGGTAGCGGTCGGTCGGGAAGTCGCCGCTGCTCGCGACCAGCTCGTCGCGCCCGGGACGCAGCGCGGCGGCGGCGTGCAGCGCCTTGAACAGGCACACGCTCGTGGAGTCCGCGACCACCACCTGCCCGGCCGCGGCCCCCAGGACCCCGGCACCGAGCTGGTCGCCCACCTGCACGGGCAGGTGCTGCCAGCGCTCCCAGCCGCGGATGAGGTCGACGGCCCACTCGTGCTCGTGCAGGCGCCGCAGCCGGTCGAGGGTGGCGAGCGGCGGCCGACCGAGGGAGTTGCCGTCGAGGTAGGCCAGTGGCTCCGTCCCGACGGCGAAGCGCGCCCGGAAGCCGCCGAGCGGGTCGGCGGCGTCGAGCTGCTCGGCGGTGGCGACGACGGGGTCGAGGAGCACCGCCGCATCCTCCCAGCACGTCAGCCGCGGCGGGCGCGGGCCTCGCGCACGCGCGCGGCGAGGCCGGCGTCGTCGGGGTAGTCGACCCCGACGAGCGTGAGCCCGTGGGCGGGGACGACGGCGACTGCGGGGTCACGGTGCGCGGCGAGCAGCACGTCCCGCGGCCAGCCCGCAGGACGGCGCCCCTCCCCCACCGGCAGCAGCGCCCCCACGAGTGCCCGCACCATGGAGTGGCAGAACGCGTCGGCGCCGACGTGCGCGACGACCGTGCCGTCGGCCTCCCGCGACCAGTCGTAGCGCAGCAGCCTGCGCACGGTGGTCGCGCCCTCGCGCCGTCGGCAGAACGCGGCGAAGTCCTGCAGCCCGAGCAGCCCCTGGGCCGCCGCGGTCATCGCCTCGACGTCGAGGGGGCCGCGGCGCGCGTGGGCGAGCGTGTCGTGGCGGCGCAGCGGGTCCGGCCCGGCCGGGTCGTCGCAGACCCGGTAGCGGTAGTGGCGTCGCAGCGCGGCGAAGCGGGCGTCGAACCCGGCGGGCGCCGGGACGAGCGACGCGAGCCGGACGTCGTCGGGCAGCAGGCCCCGGACGCGCCGCACGAGGGCGTCGGCTCCGCCCGCTCCGTCCAGCGCGGCGTGGGGCACGTCGAGGTGGGCGACCTGCCCCGTCGCGTGGACGCCGGCGTCGGTGCGGCCGGCGACGACCAGCCGGGCGACGACCTGGTCGACCGGCAGGCGAAGCACGGTCGCGACGGCGCCGGCGAGCACGCCCGCGACCGTCCGGAGCCCCGGCTGCACGGCCCAGCCGTGGAAGCCGGTCCCGTCGTAGCCGAGGTCCGCCCGGACGCGCACGAGCCCCCCGTCGGTGTCGACGGCGGGCTCGTGCGTGACGTGCTCGGTGTGCACGGTGCGACTCAGGCCCTGGTGTCGTCGGCCTTCTCGTCGACGGCGTCCTCGGCCATCTCCTCCGCGACCTCGGCGTCCGCCTTCGCCTCGTCGGCGTCGGTGGCGCCGGTGGCCTCGGCCTCCTCGGCCGCCTCCTCCGCCTCGGCGGCGGCGTCGACCGCTGCCTGGTCGTCGCCCTCGGCGGCGGCCTCTACCGCGTCCGCGGCGGCGGCCTCGGCCTCGGCCGCGGGCTCCGACTGCGAGCCGGTCCCGGCGGCGCCACCGGCGGAGCGCCGGGTGGCGGCCTCCGCCTCCTTCACCGTGGCGACCTTTGGGCTGTACGGGTCGAGGACGAGCTCGATGACGGCCATGGGGGCGTTGTCGCCCTTGCGCGGCCCGACCTTCGTGATGCGCGTGTAGCCGCCGGGACGCTCCGCGACGAGCGGGGCGATCTCGGTGAAGAGGCTGTGGACGACGCTCTTGTCGCGGATGACCGTCATGACGCGGCGACGCGCGTGCAGGTCACCGCGCTTGGCGAAGGTCACCATGCGCTCGGCGAGCGGGCGCAGGCGCTTGGCCTTGGCCTCCGTCGTGGTGATGCGACGGTGCTCGAACAGCGACGTCGCCAGGTTGGCGAGCATGAGCCGCTCGTGCGCCGGTCCGCCGCCGAGACGCGGGCCCTTGGTGGGCGTGGGCATGTGGATCTCCTCGTGGTCTCGCGCCGGTGCTCAGACCGGCGCGGGGTCGGTGCGCCCCGGGCGCTGGGTCAGAGCTGCTCGTCCTCGACGGCAGAACGGTCGTCGTCGCCGTAGCCGGCGGTCGAGAACGGGTCGTCGCCCACGCCGTCCTCGCTGTAGCTCGCGAGCGCCGCGGCCGGGTCGAACCCGGGCGGGCTGTCCTTGAGCTGCAGGCCGAGGCCGGCGAGCTTCGCCTTGACCTCGTCGATCGACTTCGCACCGAAGTTGCGGATGTCGAGGAGGTCGGCCTCGCTGCGCCCGACGAGCTCGCCGACGGAGTGGATGCCCTCGCGCTTGAGGCAGTTGTACGAGCGGACCGTGAGGTCGAGCTCCTCGATCGGCAGGGCGAGGTCGGCGGCGAGGGCGGCGTCGTTGGGCGACGGGCCGATGTCGATGCCCTCGGCCTCGACGTTGAGCTCGCGCGCCAGGCCGAACAGCTCGGTGAGCGTGCGGCCGGCGCTCGCCATCGCGTCGCGCGGCGAGATCGACGACTTGGTCTCGACGTCGACCACGAGACGGTCGAAGTCCGTGCGCTGCTCGACACGGGTCGCCTCGACCTTGTAGGTCACGCGGCGCACCGGGGAGTAGATGGAGTCGACCGGGATGCGGCCGATCTCGGAGTCGCCGGACTTGTTCTGGCTCGCGGAGACGTAGCCGCGGCCGCGCTCGACCGTGAACTCGATCTCGAGCTTGCCCTTGTCGTTGAGCGTCGCGATGACGAGCTCGGGGTTGTGCACCTCGACGCCCGCGGGCGGGGCGATGTCGGCGGCCGTCACGAGGCCGGGGCCCTGCTTGCGCAGGTACATGACGACCGGCTCGTCGAACTCGCTGGAGACCACGAGCTCCTTGAGGTTCAGGATGATCTCGGTGACGTCCTCCTTGACGCCCGCGACCGTCGAGAACTCGTGGAGCACGCCGTCGATGCGGATGCTCGTGACGGCCGCGCCGGGGATCGACGACAGCAGGGTGCGGCGGAGGCTGTTGCCGAGGGTGTAGCCGAAGCCGGGCTCGAGCGGCTCGATGACGAACCGGGAGCGGGCCTCGCCCACGGCCTCCTCGGACAGGGTGGGGCGCTGTGCGATGAGCACGTCTGGTGTCCTTCCCGCGGGCGCCCGCTATTTGACGCCCCGCGACGGGCAGGTCGCCCCGGTATCGGTCCACCGGGTCGACGGGCGACGTGCCGCGGGATGCCCTGCCCGCGACGGCCCTGGTGCTGCGGTGCTGCTGAGTGGTGCTGCGTGGTGCTGGACGTGCACCGAGGTCGTGCCGCCCTCGCGGGCGGCACGACCTCGGGGTGTCACTTCGAGTACAGCTCGACGACCAGCTGCTCCTGGACGGCGGTGTCGATGACCTGCCGGGCCGGGAGGCCGTGGACGAGGATCTGCATCTTGTTCGGGATGGCCTCGAGCCACGCTGGCACGGTCTTCTCGCCGGCCTCCGCGCGCGCCACGACGAACGGGGTGGACTCCACCGAGGCCTTCTTGACCTCGATGATGTCGTTCTCGCTCACCTGGAACGACGGGATGTCGACCTTCTGGCCGTTCACCGTGAAGTGGCCGTGCTTGACCAGCTGGCGGGCCATGTCGCGCGACTTGGCGAAGCCGGCGCGGTACACGACGTTGTCGAGGCGGGCCTCGAGCAGGCGGAGGAGGTTGTCACCGGTCTTGCCGGACTGACGGTTCGCCTCCTCGAAGTAGTTGCGGAACTGCTTCTCGAGGACGCCGTAGATGCGGGCCATCTTCTGCTTCTCCCGCATCTGCAGGAGGTACTCCGACTCCTTAGTGCGGGCACGGCCGTGCTCGCCCGGGGGGTAGGGCCGGATCTCGATGGGGCACTTCGGCGAGTCGCACTTGGCGCCCTTGAGGTACAGCTTGGTCTTCTCGCGGCGGCAGCGCTTGCAGTCGGCGCCGGTGTAACGAGCCATGTGTCGTCTCTCCTTCTCGGCTCAGGCGCTCAGACGCGGCGGCGCTTGGGCGGGCGGCAGCCGTTGTGCGGCTGGGGGGTCACGTCCTGGATGGCGCCGATCTCGAGGCCGGCGGCGGTCAGGGAGCGGATCGCGGTCTCACGACCGGACCCCGGGCCCTTGACGAGGACGTCGACCTTCTTCATCCCGTGCTCCTGCGCACGGCGCGCGGCGGCCTCGGCGGCCATCTGCGCGGCGAAGGGCGTCGACTTGCGGGAGCCCTTGAAACCGACCTGGCCCGCGGACGCCCAGGCGATGACGGCGCCGCCCGGGTCCGTGATGGACACGATCGTGTTGTTGAAGGTGCTCTTGATGTGGGCGACGCCTGCGGCGACGTTCTTCCGCTCCTTGCGGCGCGGCTTGCGCGCCGCGGACGCGGCTCGGGTCTTGGGGGGCATGCGGCTGGTCTCTCCTGGTCAGGACGTGCGGGACGGCTGGACGGTCGGGCGAGCGGGGCTCACTTCTTGCCGACCTTCTTCTTGCCGGCGACCGTGCGCTTCGGGCCCTTGCGGGTGCGCGCGTTGGTCTTGGTGCGCTGGCCGCGCACGGGCAGGTGGCGACGGTGACGGAGGCCCTCGTAGCTGCCGATCTCCACCTTGCGGCGGATGTCGGCGGCCACCTCGCGCCGCAGGTCGCCCTCGACGCGGTAGCTGCCCTCGATGTGGTCGCGGAGCGCGACGAGCTGCTCCTCGGTGAGGTCCTTGACGCGGACGTCGGGGCTGATGCCCGTCGCCGCGAGCGTCTCGGTCGACCGGGTGCGGCCGACGCCGAAGACGTAGGTGAGGGCGATCTCGACCCGCTTCTCGCGGGGCAGGTCGACGCCGACAAGACGTGCCATGGGTGGAACCCTTCAGGTCGCTCGAGGGTCTGCGCGGTGCCGTTCCGGGGCGTCAGCCGCCGGTCCCCGGCCCTCGTCCGGGGGTGTCGTCCGGTCCGGGCGCTCGCACGCCGCGGCCCGGGGTCGGGCACCGCAGTGGGGTGGTGCTGTGGCGCAGGGGACGCCGCTGGTCGCTGCTGCTCAGCCCTGGCGCTGCTTGTGGCGCAGGTTGGTGCAGATGACCATGACCCGGCCGTGACGGCGGATCACCTTGCAGTTGTCGCAGATCTTCTTGACGCTGGGCTTGACCTTCATCGATGGACTCCCTGGCGGCCATGGCCCCTCAGGGGCCGGCCGTCACTTGTAGCGGTAGACGATGCGTCCGCGGGACAGGTCGTACGGGCTGAGCTCCACCACCACGCGGTCCTCCGGCAGGATCCGGATGTAGTGCTGCCGCATCTTGCCGGAGATGTGCGCGAGCACCTTGTGCCCGTTCTCCAGCTCGACCCGGAACATGGCGTTGGGGAGGGCCTCGACCACGCTGCCCTCGATCTCGATGACCCCGTCCTTCTTCGGCATGTCCTCCGCTATCCCTACGCGCTCCTGGCAGGAGCCTCCGACAGATGGCACGCACCGGCGGTGCGCACCGAGCCCACGCGTGACGAGTCCCGTCCACCCAGACCAGCCGCGGGGGCGAACGGGACGTTGAAGCCGTGTGCCAACGGTCAACAGTACGGCATGCGCCGGTGCACGTGAAATCCGTCGTGCCCTCACCAGCCGGCGCCGAAGCAGAGGAAGGGCGCGGGCGCCGCCTCGTGCGGGACGGCGGCGACGGCGAGCGCGAGCGCCTCGGCGGGCGGGCGGCCCGCCGCGAGGGCCGCGTGGTGCGCGACCGCGACGGCGGCGCTCACGTCGTCGGCCACCTTGGCCACCCCGGCCACGACGCTCCCGACCCCGCCGGCGAGCAGCGCGGCGGTCATGCCGAGGCGCTCGTCGCCGGGGCGCACCTCGGCGCAGCCGAGCTCGCACGCGGACAGGACGACGTGGGCGGGCGGGCTGGCCAGCGCCTGCACCTGGTGCCCGAAGAGCGCACCGCCGTGCAGCACGAGGTGGCTGAAGAGCGGGTTCGCGGGTCGGTGCACCCCGTGGGCGGCGACGTGGACGACCTCGTCGCGGCCCGTCGCGGCGAGGGCGTCGGCGGGCCCCGCTTCGGGCAGGACCGTCACCCGTCCCTGCCACGCCGAGGCGACCCCGCGCAGCTCCTCGGCCGCGTGGGGCAGGTCGGGGCCGGCGAGCGCGGCGACGCCGTCGCGTCCGGGACGCAGCGGTCCCTGCCGTCGGGCGAAGGTGCGGAGCGTGCTGCTGACGGACAGGGGGCGCCCGACGAGCCCGGGCAGCAGCGACCACGGCACGAGTGCGAGGGCGGCGGCGGGCGCCACGGCGACCGCACCGTCGCCCGTGCCCCCGAGGGGGCGCACGAGCCGCCCGGCGAGGGCGTCGAGGCCCGCCGCGAGCGAGTCCCGGACGACGGCTCGGACCGCGACCGGCACCGCGGAGCCCGCCAGCACGTCGAGGTCGGCGCGCACCCGCCGCGCGAGGCGCACGACCTCGGCCCGGTCCCCCAGCCACACGAGGCGCGCGCGGGCTCCCGTGACGACGACGCCGAGCAGGTCGCCGTCCACGTCCGCGACGCACACGGTCGTGGTCCCCTGCGCGGACAGCGCCGCGACGACGTCGTCGACCCGGACCGTCCCGGTGTCCGGCGCGACGCCGGCGCCGTGCCCGGGGGTGAGCCGCGGCAGCGTGCTGCTGAGGGCACGGGTCCGCTCCACCCACCGCAGCACCTGGCGCGGCCGCCCCGCCGCCACCGCCCGTCGGACGGCGTGCCGCGCCACGCGCTGCAGGTGCACCGAGGAGGCGACCCGCAGCTCGAGCGTCGGCAGTGCGGCGGCGTGGGCCTGCAGCTCCGCGACCGCCGCGGTGTGCTCGCGGGCGACGTCGCCCCCACGGCCCTCGGCCTCCGCCAGCCGGGCCCGCAGGTCCCGGGTCCACAGACGGTCCAGGGTGCTGTCGTCCCGGCGCAGCCGCAGCGCCGCCCGGACGGGAGGCGTCAGGGCTGCCGGCTTCTTCGGACGCAGCGCCGCCTCGACCGCGACCAGGCGCGCCCGGCGTGCCTCGACCGGGTCGGCGAGCCGTTCCAGCTCCTCCGCGAGCCGCGTGGCGTCGCGCCGGACGGCCGCAGCGGCCCTCGGTGTCGACGCCCCGGCGAGCCTGGCCTGCAGCGCGACCCGCCGGGCGCGCGCCGCCCCGGTGCGGACGCCCCTGGCGCGCAGGCGGCGGGTGGCGCGCCCTGCCGCCGCCGCAGCGGCCTCGGCGTCGCCCGCGGCGAAGAGGACGCGCGCGAGCGCAGCCTCCGTGTCGCCCTGCTCTCGCGGGTGCCGTTCGTCGCCGAGCATGTCCGCGGAGCGCTCGAGGTCGCGGACCGCGTCCTCGAACAGGCCGGCGACGACGAGGATCTCCGCCCGGTTCGCGAGGCACTTGGCGGCCATGGTCCCCGACAGCCGCGACAGGAACGGCTCGACCTGGGCCAGGGCGTCGAGCGCCTCGGTGACGGCCCCCTCGCGCAGGAGCAGCCGACTGAGGTTGGCCGAGGCCATCGCGGCGAGGTCGTCGTCGAGCGCGGTGCGCGCGAGGGCGAGGGCCAGCTCGTAGTCGGCTTTCGCCGCCCTCACCTCGCCGCGCTCGTCGTGCACCGAGCCGCGGTTGAGCAGCGCCGTGCCCCGCAGCGCGGGCTCGGCGTCGCCCAGCAGGTGCAGGGCCTCCCCCAGCGCGCCCAGCGCCCCGGGCCGGCCGAGCCGGTGCAGCACGAGACCCCGGTTGCCCTCGATGCGGGCCCTGGTCGTGCGGTCGAGCCCCGTCAGCGCCGCGGCCTCGTCGAGCTGCGCGAGACCGGCGTCGGCGGAGTCGGTCTCGGCGACGAGGAAGCCGCGCAGCAGCAGCGTGCGCGCCCGCAGGTCCGGCCCCCTCGCCGCACGCAGAGCCCGGTCGGTGAGCGCGAGGGCGGGCGCGACGCGCCCGACGCCCGCGAGCGCCGTGGCCCGGGCCAGCAGGGTCTCCGCGTCCACGTCGCGCATCGTCCCGTGAGGCGGCACGCGGCGGAAGGCCCCCGGGCGCAGCCCGGTGCCCCCGGCCGCGGCGCGGCCGGGGGCCGGTCCCGCTCCCCGCCCGGTCCTCAGGCGGTGCCGTCGTCCGTGGCCGTCGTCTCCGACACCGGGTCGGACATCGGGCGGATGAACGGCCCGGACGTGCGGTCCGGGCTCGACGTGCCGCCGCCCTTGACCTTGCCGTCTGTCGTCTCGTCGCTCTGCTTCGGCGCCATGGTTCCTCCTGTCACCCGCCCCCGGCTCCTCCGGAGGCTCCCGCGTGAGGAGTCCGCCGTCCAGACCCTGATACCTCCGAGGACGACGTCGTCCCCGCCGCGCGGTGCACGACGGGGACGACGAGGTGGGCGCAGGCGGTCAGACCGCGCGCAGGAACGCGCTGCCGGTCGACGCCGCGGACGCGGTCGAGGCCGACAGCCACGACGCGGCCACGCCCGGCTCGTAGGGCAGCCCGCCGGCGGCGGGGACGCCGGCGCCGTACGGCAGCCACGACTTCTCCGCGACACCGGCCTCGTACGGCAGCCACGACTTGTACGGCAGCCACGACTTCTCCGCGACACCCGCCTCGTACGGCAGCCAGCTCTTGTACGGCAGCCACGACTTCTCAGCGACACCCGCCTCGTACGGCAGCCAGCTCTTGTACGGCAGCCACGACTTCTCAGCGACACCCGCCTCGTACGGCAGCCAGCTCTTGTACGGCAGCCACGACTTCTCAGCGACACCCGCCTCGTACGGCAGCCAGCTCTTGTACGGCAGCCACGACTTCTCGGCGACACCCGCCTCGTACGGCAGCCACGACTTCTCCGCCACGCCGGCCTCGTACGGCAGCCACGACTTCTCCGCCACGCCGGCCTCGTACGGCAGCCAGCTCTTGTACGGCAGCCACGACTTCTCGGCGACACCAGCCTCGTACGGCAGCCACGACTTCTCCGCCACACCCGCCTCGTACGGCAGCCACGACTTGTACGGCAGCCAGCTCCTCTCGGCGACGGCAGCGGGCGCGCTCGTCGCGGCGGAGGCGGAGGCCGTCGACGCGAGGAGGCCGCCGACCAGCGCGGTCAGCAGCACGGCGGACAGGGCGAGGACTCGGGAGCGCAGGCGAAGCAGCACGGTCGGACCTTCCGGACGGGGGGTGGGGAGGGACGCGGTGACGTCGGGCACAGCGCACCAGCCGGGACACGCTGTGTCAATCGAGACGACCACGCTGTGACCGGTAGCGCTCACCTCTGCGACCTGCCCCGACAGCCCGGCGACTGCGCCGGGCGGGTGAACGGTCACACCCCCGGTAGTCACAGCCTCTCGTGCTGTCAGCGCGCACCGTCGGGAAGCGCCTCCGGCGTCACCGGCGCTCGACGCTGCGCGGTCGGTCGCTCACGCTGCGCTGCGGCTACGGCACTCGGGTGAATTCGCGCCCGGGCGCCTCAAGGCCCCCCTCCGGCGGAGCCCGGTGCGGGTCTCAGCCCTCGACGCGCGCGGAGACGGGCACGCCGAGCGACCCCAGGCGCGCGCGGCCGCCGTCCGGCGCCGTCAGCACGAACAGCCCGTCGTCGAGCACGGCGACGCTGTGCTCGGCGTGCGCCGCGCGCGAGCCGTCCTGCGTCACCACGGTCCAGCCGTCCTCGAGCACGCGCGTGGCGGCGTCGCCGACCGTGAGCATCGGCTCCACGGCAACGCACAGCCCGGCCCGTACCCGCGGCGAGCGGCCCCGGGTCCGGTGGTGGACGACGTCGGGCGGCTGGTGCATGGCCGTGCCGATGCCGTGGCCGGTGTACTCCTCCACGAGGCCGTAGCGGCCGTCGCACTCGTCGACGACGTAGTCGTCGACGGCCTCCCCCACGCGCGCGAGCGGGCGCCCGACGGCGAGGGCGGCGATCCCCCGCCACATCGCCTCGTCGGTGGCGGCGACGAGCGCGTGGTCCGCGTCCTCGCCCGCGCGCGAGCCGTCGGCGTGGGGCACGACGACGGAGAAGGCGGAGTCACCGTGCCAGCCCTCCACCACGGCGCCGCAGTCGATGCTCAGCACCTGGCCGGCGTCCAGCACGCGCGCCCCGGGGATGCCGTGGACGACCTCGTCGTCGACCGAGGCGCAGACGGTGCGGGGGAAGCCGTGGTAGCCGAGGAAGTTCGACGTCGCGCCGGCGTCGGCGATCACCCCTGCGGCGACGGCGTCCAGCTCGTCGGTCGTCACGCCCGGGCGGACCGCCGCGCGGACCGCGGCCAGCGCGTCCGCGACGACCAGGCCGGCGCGGCGCATGGTGCGGACCTGCTCGACGGTCTTGTACTCGATGCGCTCACGACCCAGCACGGGGCCCTCCCCCGGTGCCGGGCCGACGGCGCCGACGAAGCCGGCGGGTCGTGCTCAGGCCGGGACGCCGATCGCGTCGAGCAGGCGGGCGGTCACGTCGTCGACGGCGCCCATGCCGTCGACGCGCACGAGGAGGCCCCGCTGCTCGTACGTGGCCGACAGCGGCGCGGTCTGCTCGGTGTAGAGCTCGAGGCGACGCCGCACGACGTCCTCGGTGTCGTCGCTGCGGCCCTGCTCGGCGGAACGCTTGAGGATGCGGGTGACGACCTCGTCGGTGTCCGCGGTGATCTCGACGACCCGGTCCAGCGCGGCGTCCTGGGCGGCGAGGACGCGGTCGAGCTCCACGACCTGCTCCGCGGTCCGCGGGTAGCCGTCGAGCAGGAAGCCGCGCGCCGCGTCGGGCTGCGACAGCCGGTCGGCGACCATCGCGTTGGTCACCGAGTCGGGCACGTACTCCCCGGCGTCCATGTAGCGCTTCGCCGTGACCCCGAGCTCGGTGCCCTCCCTGACGTTCGCGCGGAAGATGTCGCCGGTGGAGATCGCGGGCACCTGCAGGGTCTCCGCGAGGCGCGCGGCCTGGGTCCCCTTGCCCGCCCCGGGCGGTCCGAGCAGGACGAGGCGCGTCATCGCAGGAACCCTTCGTAGTTGCGCTGCTGCAGCTGGGACTGGATCTGCTTCACCGTCTCCAGCCCGACGCCGACGATGATGAGGATCGACGCCCCGCCGAAGGGGAAGTTCTGGTTGGCGTTGACGAGCACGATCGCGATGAGCGGGATGAGCGCCACGACGCCGAGGTACAGCGAGCCCGGGAACGTGATCCTCGTGATGACGTAGTCGAGGTACTCCGCGGTGGGCCGGCCCGCGCGGATGCCGGGGATGAAGCCGCCGTACTTGCGCATGTTCTCCGCGACGTCGTCCGGGTTGAACGTGATGGCGACGTAGAAGAACGCGAAGAAGACGATGAGCCCGAAGAACGCCGCCATGTACAGCGGGTGGTCGCCGGTCACGAAGTACCGGTTGATCCAGCCGGCCCACGCCGACTCCGGCGAGAACTGCGCGACGAGCGCTGGCAGGTACAGCAGCGAGCTGGCGAAGATGACGGGGATGACGCCGGCCATGTTGACCTTGAGCGGGATGTACGTGCTCGTGCCGCCGTAGGCCCGCTGCCCGACCATGCGCTTGGCGTACTGCACGGGGATGCGGCGCTGGCTCTGCTCGACGAACACGACCGCGGCGATGATGACGAGGCCCACGGCGACGACGACGAGCATGGTCTCGATCGACTGCTGCGTGGCGATGGCCCACAGCGAGCTCGGGAAGGTCGCGGCGATGGAGGTGAAGATCAGCAGGGACATGCCGTTGCCGACGCCGCGCGCGGTGATGAGCTCCCCGAGCCACATGATGAGGCCGGTGCCGGCGGTCATCGTCGTGATCATGAGCAGCAGGTTCGGCAGCGACTGGTCCGGAACGGTCGGGTAGACGGCCGGGTCGCACGCTCCCCCGAAGATCGCGTTGGACCGCGCGAGGGTGATGAACGTCGTCGACTGCAGGATCGCGAGGCCGATGGTGAGGTAGCGCGTGTACTGCGTGAGCTTCGCGGTACCGGTCTGCCCCTCCTTCTTCAGCTCCTCGAAGCGCGGGATGACCACCGTCAGCAGCTGCACGATGATGCTCGCGGTGATGTACGGCAGGATGCCGAGCGCGAAGATCGACAGCTGGAGCAGCGCCCCGCCGCTGAAGAGGTTGATGAGGCCGAACACGCCGGCCTGGTTCTCCGCCAGCCGCAGGCACTCCCGCACGTTGCCGAAGTCGACCCCCGGCGTCGGGATGAACGACCCCAGCCGGAAGATCGCCATGATCCCCAGGGTGAAGAGGATCTTGGCCCGGAGATCCGGGGTCTTGAACGCGCTCACGAACGCGCCGAGGCTGACCACGACGACTTACCTCCTGCTAATGCCCCGAACGGGGCAGGGACGACCGGCCGGCACGCCGACGGGCCTCGTGCTCGCGACCCTAACACCAGGACCGGGGCGCGAGGCCCCGGTCCTGGGTGGCGTGCGTGGTGCCGAGACGGGCTCGGCCGGGCTCAGACGGTGGTGGTGCTGCCGCCGGCGGCCTCGATCTTGCTCTTCGCGGACGCGGAGAACTTGTGCGCCGAGACCTCGAGCCGGACGCCGAGGTCGCCGTCGCCGAGCACCTTGACCGGCAGGCCGTCGCGGACGGCGCCCTTGGCCACGAGGTCGGCCGGGGTCACCGTGCCGCCGTCGGGGTACAGCTGGCCGAGGCGGTCGAGGTTGACGACCTGGAACTCGGTGCGGAAGCGGTTCCTGAACCCGCGCACCTTCGGCAGGCGCATGTGCAGCGGGGTCTGGCCGCCCTCGAACCGGTCCGGCACCTGGTAGCGGGCCTTCGTGCCCTTGGTGCCGCGGCCGGCGGTCTTGCCCTTGCTCGCCTCACCCCGACCCACGCGGGTCTTGGGGGTGTGCGCGCCGGGGGCGGGGCGAAGGTGGTGCACCTTCAGCGCCTTGGCCCCGAACGAGTCGTTCGCCATCGTCACTCGACCTCCTCGACCGCGACGAGGTGCGCCACGGTCTGGACCATCCCGCGGATCTCGGGGCGGTCCTCCTTCACGACGACGTCACCGATGCGCTTGAGACCCAGCGAGCGGACGGTGTTCCGCTGCCCGTGGGTGCCGCCGATGACGCTCTTGACCTGGGTGACCTTGAGCCGCTTGCCCGAGGTCGTGGAAGTGCTGGCAGCCATGATCAGGACGCCTCCTGCCGGGCACGCAGCAGCGCGGCGGGGGCGACGTCCTCCAGGGGCAGGCCGCGGCGCGCCGCGACCGCCTCCGGCGGCTCGAGGCCCCGCAGGGCCGCGACCGTCGCGTGCACGATGTTGATCGCGTTGTCCGAGCCGAGCGACTTGCTCAGCACGTCGTGGATGCCCGCGGCCTCCAGCACGGCGCGCACCGGACCACCGGCGATGACACCGGTACCGGGAGCGGCCGGGCGGAGCATGACGACACCGGCCGCCTTCTCGCCCTGGATGGGGTGCGGGATGGTGCCGGCGATGCGCGGCACGCGGAAGAAGCTCTTCTTGGCCTCCTCGACGCCCTTGCTGATCGCAGCGGGCACCTCCTTGGCCTTGCCGTAGCCGACGCCCACCATGCCGTCGCCGTCGCCGACGACGACGAGCGCGGTGAAGCTGAAGCGACGGCCACCCTTGACGACCTTGGCGACGCGGTTGATCGCGACGACGCGCTCCACGTAGTTGGTGCGGTCGTCCCCACCGCGGCCACCGCGGTCGTCACGACGGTCGCGACCGCCACGGCGACCGTCGCGGCCGCCCTCGGGGCCACCGCCGCCGGCGGTGCTCCCGCGGCGCTGCTGCGGTCCAGCCATCAGAGGTCTCCTTCCTTCGGGTGCGTCGTACCGGTGGACTGCCCCGTGGTCAGCCCGGCCATCAGAGGGCCAGGCCCTTCTCGCGGGCGCCGTCCGCCACCGCCGCGACGCGACCGTGGTACTTGTTGCCGGAGCGGTCCAGGACGACCGCGCTCACACCGGCCGCCTTGGCGCGCTCGGCGACGAGCTCGCCGACGGCGCGGGCCTTGGCGGTCTTGTCGCCCGAGTCGGCGCGGAGGTCGGGCTCGAGGGTCGACGCCGAGGCGAGCGTGCGTCCCGTCGAGTCGTCCACGACCTGCACCACGACGTGGCGCAGGGAGCGGGTGACGACGAGACGGGGCCGCTCGGCGGTCCCGACGACGTGCTTGCGGACACGCTGGTGACGGCGGCTGCGGGCCGCGACGCGGCTGCGGCCGCCCTTGCGCGAGCTGCGCTCGACGACAGTGGGCATTACTTCTTCCCAGCCTTCCCGGCCTTGCGGCGGATCTGCTCGCCCTCGTAGCGGATGCCCTTGCCCTTGTAGGGGTCGGGCTTGCGGAGCTTGTGGATGTTGGCGGCCACCTCGCCGACGAGCTGCTTGTCGATGCCGGACACCGAGAAGCGCGTCGGGTTCTCCACGGCGAAGCTGATGCCCGCCGGGGGCTCGATGGTGATCGGGTGGCTGTAGCCGAGGGCGAACTCGAGGTTGCTCCCCCGCGCCTGCACGCGGTAGCCGGTGCCGTGGATCTCCATCTTCCGGGTGTAGCCGTCCGTCACGCCCGTGACCATGTTGGCGATGAGCGTGCGGGTGAGGCCGTGCAGCGACTTCGAGCGGCGCTCGTCGTCGGGACGGCTGACGACCACCGAGGTGTCCTCGGCGGCGACGGTGATGGGCTCGGCCACGACGTGGCTGAGCTCGCCCTTGGGGCCCTTGACCGTGACCGTGCGCCCGTCGAGGGCGATCGTCACGCCCGAGGGCACGGGCACGGGGTTCTTGCCGATGCGCGACATGGGGTTCTCCTCAGCTCCTCGCGGCCGTCACCAGACGTAGGCGAGCACTTCGCCGCCCACGCCCTGCTTCGCGGCCTGCTTGTCGGTGAGGAGGCCGGACGACGTCGACAGGATCGCGACGCCGAGGCCGCCCAGGACCTTGGGCAGGTTCGTCGACTTGGCGTAGACCCGCAGGCCCGGCTTCGACACCCGGCGCAGCCCGGCGATGGAACGCTCGCGGGACGGGCCGAACTTCAGCTCGACGGTGAGGGTGCGGCCGACCTCGGCCTCCTCCACCTTCCAGCCGGCGACGTAGCCCTCCTGCTTGAGGATCTCGGCCACGCTCGCCTTCAGCTTGCTGTACGGCATGGTGACGTCGTCGTGGTACGCCGAGTTGGCGTTCCGCAGACGCGTCAGCATGTCCGCGATCGGGTCGGTCATCGTCATCGGGCCTCAGCCCTTCCTGCCGCGGTTTCCGCTGTCGGACCTGCGGCGGTCATGAGGGTGTTCGGGAACGGGTGGTGCCGGTGGCTCCCCGCGCCGGGCGCGGGAAGGCTCACCAGGAGCTCTTGGTGACGCCCGGCAGCTCGCCGCGGTGCGCCATCTCGCGCAGGCACACGCGGCACAGGCCGAACTTGCGGTACACCGAGTGCGGACGCCCGCACCGCTGGCAGCGGGTGTAGGCGCGCACCTTGAACTTCGGCTTGCGGGCGGCCTTGTTGATGAGGGCGGTCTTCGCCATGGGTACTCCTCCCCTCAGCTGGTCTTGAAGGGGAACCCGAGCCGGCGGAGCAGGCTGCGTCCCTCGTCGTCGGTGGTCGCGGAGGTGACGACCGTGATGTCCATGCCCCGGACCCGGTCGATGCGGTCCTGGTCGATCTCGTGGAACATCGCCTGCTCCACGAGGCCGAAGGTGTAGTTGCCGCGACCGTCGAACTGGCGGTCCGACAGCCCGCGGAAGTCGCGGATGCGGGGCAGCGCGACCGACAGGAGCCGGTCGAGGAACTCCCACATGCGGTCCCCGCGCAGCGTCACGTGGGCGCCGATCGGCATGCCCTCGCGCAGCTTGAACTGCGCGATGGACTTGCGGGCCTTGGTGACCTGCGGCTTCTGGCCGGTGATGGCCGTGAGGTCGCGGACCGCGCCGTCGATGAGCTTGGAGTCCCGGGCCGCCTCGCCGACGCCCATGTTGACGACGACCTTGACGACGCCGGGCACCTGCATGACGTTCGGGTACGCGAACTCCTCGAGCAGCGCGGGGAGGATCTCCTCGCGGTAGCGCGTGCGCAGGCGCGGCGTCGGGGCGGCCGGGGCCTGCTCGGCCGGGGCGGTCTCGATGGTGTCGGTCATGCGATGTCCTTGCCCGAGCGCCGGGCGATCCGGACGCGCACGGTGCGCTCCCGGCCGTCACGCTCCTGGGTCTCGGTGCGGATGCCCACGCGGGTGGGCTTCTTGGTCTCCGGGTCCACGACCGCCACGTTCGACAGGTGGATCGGGGCCTCGGTGTGCACGAGGCCGCCCGTGCGCGAGCCGCGGCCGGTCTGGCCGGCGCGCACGTGCTTGGTCACGCGCTTGACGCCCTCGACGAGCACCCGACCGGACTCCCGGTCGACGGAGATGACCTTGCCGGTCTTCCCCTTGTCGGCGCCCGCGATGACGGTGACGGTGTCACCCTTCTTGATGCGGGTCCTGATGCGGGCCTTGCCCGCCTGCTGCCGCCCGGCCATCAGAGCACCTCCGGTGCCAGCGAGATGATCTTCATGAACTTCTTGTCGCGCAGCTCGCGACCCACGGGCCCGAAGATGCGGGTGCCGCGGGGGTCGCCGTCGTTGCGGAGGATGACGGCCGCGTTCTCGTCGAAGCGGATGTAGCTGCCGTCGGGACGGCGCCGCTCCTTGACGGTGCGGACGACGACGGCCTTGACCACGTCGCCGCGCTTCACGTTGCCGCCGGGGATCGCGTCCTTGACGGTCGCGACGATCGTGTCGCCGATGCCGGCGTAGCGGCGGCCGGAGCCACCGAGCACGCGGATGCAGAGGATCTCCTTCGCACCCGTGTTGTCGGCGACCTTGAGCCGGGACTCCTGCTGGATCACTGGTGCCTCACTTCGCCTTCTCGAGGACCTCGACGACGCGCCAGCGCTTGGTGGCCGACAGCGGTCGGGTCTCCATGAGCAGGACCAGGTCGCCGGTGCCGGCGCTGTTCTGCTCGTCGTGGGCCTTCACCTTGCTCGTGCGGCGCAGCACCTTGCCGTACAGCGGGTGCTTGACGCGGTCCTCGACGGCGACGACGACGGTCTTGTCCATCTTGTCGCTCACGACGTAGCCGCGGCGCACCTTGCGGTTGCCGCGCTCCGCGGCCGAGGCGGCGCCGGTGGTCTCGGTGCTCACGATGCGACCTCCTGCGAGGTGATGCCGAGCTCCCGCTCACGCATCACGGTGTAGATCCGGGCGATGTCCCGCTTGACGGCCTTGAGGCGGCCGTGGCTCTCCAGCTGGCCCGTGGCCGAGGCGAAGCGGAGGTTGAACAGCTCCTCCTTCGCCTTGCGGAGCTCCTCGACGAGCCTGTCGTCGTCGAAGGTGCGCAGGTTCTCGGGGGCGAGGTCCTTGCTCCCGACGCTCATCAGCTCTCACCACCTTCACGCTGGACGATGCGGCACTTCATGGGCAGCTTGTGCATGGCGCGGGTGAGCGCCTCGCGGGCGATGTCCTCGCTCGGGTAGCTGAGCTCGAACATCACGCGGCCCGGCTTGACGTTGGCGATCCACCACTCCGGCGAGCCCTTGCCGGAGCCCATGCGGGTCTCGGCCGGCTTCTTGGTGATGGGGCGGTCGGGGTAGATGTTGATCCACACCTTGCCGCCGCGCTTGATGTGACGGGTCATGGCGATACGCGCGGACTCGATCTGGCGGTTCGTCACGTACGCCGGCTCGAGCGCCTGCAGGCCCCAGTCCCCGAAGGTCACCTGGGTGCCGCCCTTGGCGGCGCCCCCGCGACCCGGGTGGTGCTGCTTGCGGTGCTTGACACGACGCGGGATGAGCATGGCTCAGGCCTCCTGTCCGGTCGCGCCCGCGCCCGCCTCGGCGGTCGCGGCGGTGACGGCGTTGGGGTCGGTCGCCGCGGCCTCGGCCACGGGGGCCTCGCTGCGCGGGGCGCGTTCGGCGCGCTCCGGGCGGTCGCCGCGGCGCGCCGGGCGCTCGCCGCGGTCGCGGCCACGACCGCGCGGAGCGGCGGCGGCCTGCTCGCGGGCGAGCTCCTTGGCCGTCTTGTCGCCGTTGTAGATCCACACCTTGACCCCGATGCGGCCGAAGGTCGTCTTGGCCTCGAAGAAGCCGTAGTCGACGTTGGCGCGCAGCGTGTGCAGCGGGACCCGGCCCTCGCGGTAGAACTCGGTGCGGCTCATCTCCGCGCCGCCGAGGCGGCCGGAGACCTGCACGCGCACGCCCTTGGCGCCCGCGCGCTGGGCCGACTGCATGCCCTTGCGCATGGCGCGGCGGAACGACACCCGGCTGGCCAGCTGCTCGGCGATGCCGACGGCCACGAGCTGCGCGTCGCCCTCGGGGTTCTTCACCTCGAGGATGTTGAGCTGGACCTGCTTGCCGGTGAGCTTCTCGAGCTCGCCGCGCAGGCGGTCCGCCTCCGCGCCGCGCCGGCCGATGACGATGCCGGGGCGTGCGGTGTGGAGGTCGACGCGGACGCGGTCGCGCGTGCGCTCGATCTCGACCTTCGCAATGCCCGCGCGCTCGAGGCCGTTCGTCATGAGCTTGCGGATCTTGACGTCCTCGCCCACGTAGTCGCGGTAGCGCTGACCCGTCGTCGTCGAGTCCGCGAACCAGCGCGACTTGTGCTCGGTGGTGATGCCGAGCCGGAACCCGTGCGGGTTGACCTTCTGACCCATCAGCGGGCTCCCTTCTTCGTGCGCGTCGTGGTGGTCGTGGCGCCCGCGGCCTCGGCCTCGGGCCCGGCGACCACGACGGTGATGTGGCTCGTGCGCTTGTTGATGCGGAACGCGCGGCCCTGGGCCCGCGGCTGGAACCGCTTGAGCGTCGGCCCCTCGTCGACGAACGCCGTCGTGACGACGAGCTCGTCCGCGACGAAGCGCTCGCCGTACTGGTCGGCCTGCACCCGGGCGTTCGCGATCGCGCTCTCGACGAGCTTGCGGACGGGCTCCGCCGCGGCCTGCGGCGCGAACCGCAGGACCTGCACCGCCTCGGTGGCGCGCCTGCCGCGCACGAGGTCGACGACGCGACGGGCCTTCATGGGCGTGACGCGAACGAAGCGCGCCTTCGCCGTGGCTTCCATGATCAGCTCCTGACCTGTCTCGGGAGGTACCGCCGCCTCAGCGGCGGCGGCCCTTCCGGTCGTCCTTCTCGTGCCCGCGGAAGGTGCGGGTGGGGGCGAACTCGCCCAGCTTGTGACCGACCATCGACTCGGTGACGAACACCGGGACGTGCTTGCGGCCGTCGTGCACCGCGATCGTGTGGCCGAGCATGTCGGGCACGATCATCGAGCGGCGCGACCAGGTCTTGATGACGTTCTTGGTCCCGGCCTCGTTCTGCGCGTCCACCTTCTTGGCGAGGTGGTCGTCGACGAAGGGGCCCTTCTTCAGGCTGCGTGGCATCGTCGCAACTCCTCTCAGCGCTTCTTGCCGGTCTTGCGGCGGCGGACGATCTGCTTGTCGCTGGCCTTGTTCGGCCGGCGGGTACGACCCTCGGGCTTGCCCCAGGGGCTGACGGGGTGACGGCCACCGGAGGTCTTGCCCTCACCACCGCCGTGCGGGTGGTCGACCGGGTTCATGACGACACCGCGGACGGTCGGGCGCTTGCCCTTCCAGCGCATGCGGCCGGCCTTGCCCCAGCTGATGTTCGACTGCTCGGCGTTGCCGACCTCGCCGACGGTCGCGCGGCAGCGCACGTCGACGTTGCGGATCTCCCCCGAGGGCATGCGCAGCTGCGCGTTGCCGCCCTCGCGGGCGACCAGCTGGACGCTGGCGCCGGCCGAGCGGGCGATCTTCGCGCCGCCACCGGGACGGAGCTCGATCGCGTGCACGACCGTGCCGACCGGGATGTTGCGCAGCGGCAGGTTGTTGCCGGGCTTGATGTCGGCCCCGGGGCCGTTCTCCACCACGTCGCCCTGCTTGAGCCGGAACGGCGCGAGGATGTAGCGCTTCTCGCCGTCGGCGTAGTGCAGCAGCGCGATGCGCGCGGTGCGGTTGGGGTCGTACTCGATGTGCGCGACCTTCGCGTTGACCCCGTCCTTGTCGTTGCGACGGAAGTCGATCACCCGGTAGGCGCGCTTGTGCCCGCCGCCCTGGTGCCGCGTCGTGATGCGCCCGGAGTTGTTGCGCCCGCCCTTCTTGGACAGGGGGCGCACGAGCGACTTCTCGGGCTCGCTACGGGTGACCTCGACGAAGTCGGCGACCGAGGAGCCGCGGCGACCGGGGGTCGTCGGCTTGTACTTGCGGATGGCCATGTGCAGTCAGTCCTCGTCAGTCCTCGGCCGTCAGCCGACCGGTCCGAAGATGTCGATCGAGCCCTCGCGGAGGGTGACGATCGCGCGCTTCGTGTCCTTGCGGCGGCCGGTGCCGTAGCGGGTGCGGCGGGCCTTGCCCTGGCGGTTGATGATGTTGACGCCCTTGGTGGCGACCTTGACGCCGAAGACCTTCTCGACCGCGATCTTGATCTCGGTCTTCGTGGCGCGGGGGTCGACGAGGAAGGTGTACTTCCCCTCCTCCTGCAGCCCGTAGGACTTCTCGCTCACGACCGGCGCGAGCAGGATGTCGCGCGGGTCCTTGCCGACGTTGCTGAAGTCGCTCACTGCCCGGCCTCCGTCTCGCTGGTCGTGCCGGCACCGGTGCGGGCCGCGACGAACTCGTCGTAGGCGGCGCCGACGAACACGACGTCGTCCGAGCACAGCACGTCGTAGGTGTTGATCTGGTCGACGGCCAGGAGGTGCAGGCCGGCGATGTTGCGCACGCTCTTCCACGTGAGCTCGTCGTCCCGGCTCACGACCACGAGCAGGTTGGTCCGCTCGGTGAGCGCCGCGAGCGCCGCGACGGCCGCCTTGGTGCTCGGCACCTCGCCGCCGACGACCGACTCCAGCACGTGCACGCGGCCGTGGCGGGCCCGGTCCGACAGGGCCCCGCGCAGCGCGGCGGCCTTCATCTTCTTGGGCGTCTTCTGCGTGTAGTCGCGCGGCACGGGGCCGTGCACCACGCCACCGCCGGCGAACTGCGGCGCGCGGGTCGAGCCCTGGCGGGCGCGGCCGGTGCCCTTCTGGCGGTACGGCTTCTTGCCGCCGCCGGACACCTCGCCGCGGTTCTTCGCCTTGTGCGTGCCCTGGCGGGCCGCGGCGAGCTGCGCGACGACGACCTGGTGGATGAGCGGCACGTTGGTCTGCACGCCGAAGACGTCGGCGGGCAGGTCGACCGTGCGCGAGCTCGACCCGTCGGGTGCGGTGACCGGGACGGTCAGCGTCTCGGTGGTCTCGGCCCCGGGGGCCGCGGTCTGGGTCGCCATGTCAGGCCCCCTTCTTGCTGGCGGTCTTCAGCAGCACGACGCCGCCGCGGGGACCGGGGACCGCGCCCTTGACCAGGACGTAGCCGCGCTCGGCGTCCACCGCGTGCACGGTGAGGTTCTGGGTGGTCTGGCGGGCACCGCCCATGCGGCCGGCCATGCGGACGCCCTTGAAGACGCGACCGGGGGTCGCGCAGGCGCCGATCGAACCGGGCTTGCGGTGGTTGCGGTGGGCACCGTGCGAGGCGCTCACGCCCGCGAAGCCGTGGCGCTTCATGACGCCCGCGTGGCCCTTGCCCTTGGTGGTGCCGACGACGTCGACCACGTCGCCGTCCGCGAACGTGTCGAGCCCGACCTCCTGGCCGAGCTCGAGCTCGACCGTGGTCCGCACCTCGACGAGGTGGCGGCGCGGCGGCACGCCGGCGCGCTCGAAGTGCCCGCCCAGCGGCTTGTTCACCTTGCGCGGGTCGATCCGGCCGTAGCCGATCTGCACGGCGCGGTAGCCGTCCTTGTCCTCGGTGCGCACGTCGGTCACGACGTTGCCGGCCGCCTCGACGACCGTGACGGGCACGAGGACGTTGTTCTCGTCCCAGACCTGCGTCATGCCGAGCTTGCGGCCCAGCAGCGCCTTCACGTCTCTCTCGATGGTCACGATCGGTCCCTCAGAGCTTGATCTCGATGTCGACGCCCGCGGGGAGGTCGAGCCGCATGAGCGAGTCGACGGTCTTGGGCGTCGGGTCGAGGATGTCGATGAGCCGCTTGTGGGTGCGCATCTCGAAGTGCTCGCGGCTGTCCTTGTACTTGTGGGGCGAGCGGATGACGCAGTAGACGTTCTTCTCCGTCGGCAGCGGCACGGGGCCGGCGACGGAGGCGCCGGTGCGCGTGACCGTCTCGACGATCTTGCGCGCCGACGAGTCGATGACCTCGTGGTCGTAGGCCTTGAGCCTGATGCGGATCTTCTGTCCCGCCATGGCGTCGTCCACTCTCTCTCTTCGTACCGGTTCCCGGCCTCGTGCGGCCGCCATCCGGTGGTCGTGCGTCGGTGTCGTCCCCGTCCGACCCCCGCGGTCGGGCGTGTCGCACGCTCGCCGCAGGTACGGGGTGGTCTCGTGTGTGGTGCAGGGGGTCGCTCCCCCGGGCCGGCCACCGTGCTCCGCACGTC
The DNA here is from genome assembly GCF_037153975.1 of Aquipuribacter sp. SD81. NCBI lineage: Bacteria > Bacillati > Actinomycetota > Actinomycetes > Micrococcales > Intrasporangiaceae > Aquipuribacter > Aquipuribacter sp. SD81. Next base: position 44,514 of record NZ_JBBAYJ010000001.1, on the reverse strand, counting down.
GGCCCCGCCCCGGGTGGCGCAGTAGTGCGCCGGGCAACCGCAGCAGTCTGTCAGACCGGGCGCCCGATCCCAAATCGGCCGCCGGCTGCCGGCGGCCCGCCGGCGCGCCCGTCGCCGGGCGCACGACGGCGGCGGCACCCCGGGTACCCGGGGCGCCGCCGCCGCTCAGATCACTTGAGGATCTTGGTGACGCGGCCGGCGCCGACCGTGCGGCCACCCTCGCGGATGGCGAAGCGGAGACCCTGCTCCATGGCGATCGGCTGGATGAGCTGCACGCTCATCTGGGTGTCGTCGCCGGGCATGACCATCTCGGTGCCCTCGGGCAGCGTGATGACGCCGGTGACGTCGGTGGTGCGGAAGTAGAACTGCGGGCGGTAGTTCGAGTAGAACGGGTTGTGACGGCCGCCCTCGTCCTTCGACAGGATGTAGACCTGCGCCTCGAAGTCCGTGTGCGGGGTGATCGACCCCGGCTTGCAGACGACCTGGCCGCGCTCGACGTCCTCGCGCTTGATGCCGCGGAGCAGCAGGCCGACGTTCTCGCCCGCGCGTGCCTCGTCGAGGAGCTTGCGGAACATCTCGACACCTGTGACCGTCGTCTTGGTCGACGAGTCCTTGATGCCGACGATCTCGATCTCCTCGTTGACCTTGAGGATGCCGCGCTCGGCGCGGCCGGTCACGACGGTGCCGCGGCCGGTGATCGTGAAGACGTCCTCGATCGGCATGAGGAACGGCTGGTCGACGGCGCGCTCCGGCTCCGGGATCGCGGTGTCGACGGCGTTCATGAGCTCGAGCAGCTTCTCGCTCCACTCGGCGTCGCCCTCGAGCGCCTTCAGCGCCGAGACGCGGACGACGGGGACGTCGTCGCCGGGGAACTCGTACTGGCTGAGCAGGTCGCGGACCTCGACCTCGACGAGCTCGAGGATCTCCTCGTCGTCGACCATGTCGGCCTTGTTCAGAGCGACGACGATGTAGGGGACGCCGACCTGGCGGGCCAGGAGGACGTGCTCCTTCGTCTGCGGCATCGGGCCGTCGGTGGCGGCGACCACGAGGATCGCGCCGTCCATCTGGGCCGCGCCGGTGATCATGTTCTTGATGTAGTCGGCGTGACCGGGGCAGTCGACGTGCGCGTAGTGACGGTTCTCCGTCTGGTACTCGACGTGCGCGATCGAGATCGTGATCCCGCGCTCGCGCTCCTCGGGGGCCTTGTCGATCTGGTCGAACGGCGAGGCCTGGTTGAGGTCGGGGTACTTGTCGTGCAGCACCTTCGTGATCGCCGCGGTGAGCGTCGTCTTGCCGTGGTCGATGTGACCGATGGTGCCGATGTTGACGTGCGGCTTGGTCCGCTCGAACTTCGCCTTGGCCACTGGGGGCTCCTCCTCGGGCTGTTCTCCGCCGGCGAGGTTCGCCCGACGGTGGTCTTGGGTGTGGTGCGGTGTTCAGGTCTGGTGCTCTGACGGTGGTACGCGACCGGGGGCAAGCCTAGACCGCCCCCGAGGGGTCACTCGCCGCGGACCTTCTTGACGATCTCCTCGGCCACGTTGCGCGGGACCTCGGCGTAGGAGTTGAACTGCATGGTGTACATCGCGCGACCCTGGGTGCGCGAGCGCAGGTCCCCGACGTAGCCGAACATCTCCGACAGCGGCACGAGGGCCTTGACGACCTTGGCGCCGGAGACGTCGTCCATCGACTGCATCTGCCCACGACGGGAGTTGATGTCACCGATGACGTCGCCCATGTAGTCCTCGGGCGTCCGGACCTCGACGGCCATGATCGGCTCGAGCAGGACGGGGTCCGCCTTGCGGGCCGCCTCCTTGAAGCCGGCGGAGCCGGCGATCTTGAAGGCGAGCTCGGAGGAGTCGACGTCGTGCGCCGCGCCGTCCGTCAGGGTCGCCTTGACGCCGACCATCGGGTAGCCCGCGAGCACGCCGACCTGCATGGCGTCCTGGAAGCCGGCGTCGACGCTGGGGATGTACTCCCGCGGGACGCGACCACCGGTCACCTTGTTGTCGAACTCGTACTGCACGCCCTCCTCGGCGTCGACGAGGGGCTCGATCGTGAACTGGATCTTCGCGAACTGCCCCGAGCCACCCGTCTGCTTCTTGTGGGTGTAGGAGTACTTGTCGACGACGCGGCGGATGGTCTCGCGGTACGCGACCTGCGGCTTGCCGACGTTCGCCTCGACCTTGAACTCGCGCCGCATGCGGTCGACGAGGATGTCGAGGTGGAGCTCGCCCATGCCCTTGATGATGGTCTGGCCGGTCTCCTCGTCGAGCTCCACCTGGAAGGTGGGGTCCTCGTCCGCGAGCTTCTGGATCGCGACGGAGAGCTTCTCCTGGTCGGACTTGGTCTTCGGCTCGATGGCGACGTTGATGACCGGGTCCGGGAACGTCATGGACTCGAGCACGACCTGCTGCTGCGGGTCGCAGAGCGTGTCGCCGGTGGTCGTGTCCTTGAGGCCGATCATCGCGTAGATGTGGCCGGCCTGGGCGTTCTCGACCGGGTTCTCCTTGTTGGAGTGCATCTGGAAGAGCTTCCCGATGCGCTCCTTCTTGCCCTTGGTCGAGTTGATCACCTGGGCGCCGGAGTCGACGTTGCCGGAGTACACCCGCACGTACGTGAGCTTGCCGAAGAACGGGTGCGCGGCGACCTTGAAGGCCAGCGCCGAGAACGGCTCGTCGGAGGACGGCTTGCGGATGATCTCGACGGTCTCGTCGCGCGTGTCGTGGCCGATCATCGGCGGCACGTCGAGGGGCGTTGGGAGGTAGTCGATGACGGCGTCGAGCACGGGCTGCACGCCCTTGTTCTTGAACGCCGAGCCGCACAGGACCGGGTACGCCTCGCCGGCGATCGTGAGCTTGCGGACGGCCACCTTGATCTCCTCCGGGGAGATCTCCTCGCCGCCGAGGTACTTCTCGAGGAGCTCCTCGTCGGTCTCCGCGACGGCCTCGATGAGGGCGTTGCGGTACTCCTCGACCTTGTCGACCATGTCGGCCGGCACGTCCTCGATCGTGTAGTCCTCGCCCTTCTGCACCTCGCCGCGCCACGTGAGGGCGCGCTTGTAGACGAGGTCGACGACGCCGATGAAGTCGCTCTCGGAGCCGATCGGCAGCTGCAGCGGCAGCGGCTTGGCACCGAGGCGCTCCACGATCGTGCGGACCGTGAAGTAGAAGTCCGCGCCGAGCTTGTCCATCTTGTTGACGAAGCAGATGCGGGGGACGTTGTACTTGTCCGCCTGGCGCCACACCGTCTCCGACTGCGGCTCCACGCCCTCCTTGCCGTCGAACACCGCGACGGCGCCGTCGAGGACGCGCAGCGACCGCTCGACCTCGACGGTGAAGTCGACGTGGCCGGGCGTGTCGATGATGTTGATCTGGTTGTTCTCCCAGAAGCACGTCGTCGCGGCGGACGTGATGGTGATGCCGCGCTCCTGCTCCTGCTCCATCCAGTCCATCGTCGCGGCGCCGTCGTGCACCTCGCCGATCTTGTAGTTGATGCCGGTGTAGAACAGGATCCGCTCGGTCGTCGTGGTCTTGCCGGCGTCGATGTGCGCCATGATCCCGATGTTGCGGACCTTGGTGAGGTCGGTCAGGACGTCCTGAGCCACGGTTGGCCTTCCTGGTTCGTGGGGCGGGCGGGTGCGGGACGGACTCCGGCCGGCCGCCCCTCGCGGGGCGCCGGCCGTCGTGTCACCAGCGGTAGTGGGCGAACGCCTTGTTCGACTCCGCCATCTTGTGCATGTCCTCGCGGCGCTTCACGGAGGCACCGAGGCCGTTGCTGGCGTCGAGGATCTCGTTCATGAGGCGCTCGGTCATCGTCTTCTCGCGGCGGGCGCGGGCGAAGGTGACGAGCCAGCGCAGCGCGAGCGTCGTCGAGCGCGAGGGGCGCACGTCGACCGGCACCTGGTAGGTCGAGCCACCGACGCGGCGCGAGCGGACCTCGAGCGCGGGCTTCACGTTGTCCAGCGCGCGCTTGAGGATGATGACGGGGTCGTTGCCGGTCTTGGCGCGGGCACCCTCGAGGGCGCCGTACACCGTGCGCTCGGCGACGGACTTCTTGCCGTCGAGGAGCACCTTGTTGACCAGCTGGGTCACCAGCGGGGAGCTGTAGACCGGGTCGACGACGAGCGGCCGCTTGGGGGCGGGACCCTTACGAGGCATCAGCCCTTCTCCTTCTTCGCGCCGTAGCGGGAACGCGCCTGCTTGCGGTTCTTCACGCCCTGGGTGTCGAGCGAGCCGCGCACGATCTTGTAGCGGACGCCCGGGAGGTCCTTCACGCGGCCGCCGCGCACGAGCACCATCGAGTGCTCCTGCAGGTTGTGGCCGACGCCGGGGATGTACGCGGTGACCTCGATGCCGTTCGACAGCCGCACGCGGGCGACCTTGCGCAGCGCCGAGTTCGGCTTCTTCGGCGTGGTCGTGTAGACGCGCGTGCAGACGCCGCGGCGCTGGGGGGACCCCTTGAGCGCGGGCGTCGAGTTCTTGACCGGCTTGTCCTGGCGGCCCTTGCGCACCAGCTGCTGGATCGTGGGCACCTCGGCGGTACTCCCTACTTCGTGTCGTGGTTGTGCCTGGTCGGGGTCTGACCCCCGCGGTCGGGCGTGTCGCGCTGCCCTGGGAACCCCCGGACCTGCTCGAGGGGCGGGAGGGGGTGGCCCGGCGCCGCGGTGGTCCTGCGGCACGCGCGATGACCCGGTCGGACCGGGCAGCTCGGGAGAGGGTAACCGGCCCGAGCGTGACGGGTCAAAACGCCCCGGGGCGCCGGGTGGCGCCCCCGGGCACCGGCGCGGCCGGGACGACCACGGGGGTCGCCGCCGGCCGCGCCGGGCGGTGCGGAGGAGCTGCTCAGCGGTAGGAGCCGCCGAAGTCGAGGTCCTCGAGCGGGACGGCCTGCCCCGAGCCGGCGCCGAACGGCGCGTAGTCGCCGTCGTCGTAGCTCGGCAGCGTGTACATCGCCGCCTTCGCCTCCTCCGTCGGCTCGACCGTGACGTCGCGGTAGCGCGACAGGCCGGTGCCGGCCGGGATCAGCTTGCCGATGATGACGTTCTCCTTGAGGCCGACCAGCGGGTCGGACTTGGCGTTCATCGCCGCGTCCGTCAGCACCCGGGTGGTCTCCTGGAAGGAGGCCGCGGACAGCCACGACTCCGTCGCGAGCGACGCCTTCGTGATGCCCATGAGCTCCGGGCGCCCCGACGCGGGCTTGCCGCCGTTGCGCACGACCTCGCGGTTCGTCGTCTCGAAGCGCGCCCGCTCGGTCAGCTCGCCCGGCAGCAGGTCGCTGTCGCCGGAGTCGATGATCGTGACCCGCTTGAGCATCTGCCGGACGATGACCTCGATGTGCTTGTCGTGGATCGTCACGCCCTGGCTGCGGTAGACCCGCTGCACCTCGTCGACCAGGTGCTGCTGCACCTTGCGCGGGCCGAGCAGGCGGAGCACCTGCTTGGGGTCCACGACGCCGGCCACGAGCTGCTGGCCGACCACGACGGGGTCGCCGTCCTTGACCAGCAGCTTGGCGCGCGTGCTGACGGCGACCTCGATCTCCTCGCTGCCGTCGTCGGGCACCACCGTCACGCCGGTGACGACCTCGGCCTCGTTGCGCTCCAGGCGCACGCGACCGGTCACCTCCGCGATGGGCGCGTTGCCCTTCGGGGTGCGGGCCTCGAACAGCTCGACGACGCGGGGCAGACCCTGCGTGATGTCGTCGCCGGCCACACCACCGGTGTGGAAGGTCCGCATGGTCAGCTGCGTGCCGGGCTCGCCGATCGACTGCGCCGCCACGATGCCGACGGCCTCGCCGATGTCGACGAGCTTGCCGGTCGCGAGCGAGCGGCCGTAGCAGCGCGCGCACGTGCCGACGTGCGACTCGCACGTGAGGACCGAGCGCACCTTGACCTCGCGCACGCCGGCCGCGATGAGCCGGTCGATGACGACGTCACCGAGGTCGGTGTTGGCCGTGGCGACGACCTCGCCGTCCACCTCGACGTCGACCGCGAGGTTGCGGGCGTACACCGTGGACTCCACGTGCTCGTCCTTGGTGAGGACGCCCTCGCTGTTGTCGGTGCCGATCGGCATGACGAGGCCGCGCTCGGTCCCGCAGTCGTCCTCGCGGACGATCACGTCCTGGCTGACGTCCACCAGACGACGGGTGAGGTACCCGGAGTCGGCGGTGCGCAGGGCGGTGTCGGCGAGGCCCTTGCGGGCACCGTGCGTGGAGATGAAGAACTCGAGCACCGACAGGCCCTCGCGGAAGTTCGACTTGATCGGCCGCGGGATGATCTCGCCCTTCGGGTTCGCCACCAGGCCCCGCATGGCGGCGATCTGACGCATCTGCATCATGTTGCCGCGGGCGCCGGAGGTGACCATCCGGTAGATCGTGTTGGTGTCGGTGAGGTTCTCCTCCATCGCCTTCGCGACGGTGTCGGTGGCCTCGGTCCAGATCTCGATGAGCTCCGAACGGCGCTCGTCGTCGGTGATGAGACCGCGCTCGTACTGGCTCTGCACCTTGTCCGCGCGGGTCTCGTACGCCTCGAGGATCTGCGTCTTGTTGGCCGGCGGCACGACGTCGCTGAGGGCGACTGTCGTGCCGGAGCGGGTCGCCCAGTGGAACCCGGCCTCCTTGAGCGCGTCGAGGGTCGCCGCGACCTGCACCTTGGGGTAGCGCTCGGCGAGGTCGTAGACGATCGCCGACAGCTTCTTCTTGTCGACGGTGTAGTTGACGAAGGGGAAGCCCTCCGGCAGCGCCTCGTTGAACAGCGCCCGGCCGAGCGTCGTGTGCAGCCGCACCGGCTCGCCCTCGACGTGACCCTCCGGCGCCTCCCAGCCCTGCGGCGGGGTGACGTCGGTGAAGCGGATCTGCACCTCGGAGCCGACCGCGATCTCACCGCGGTCGTGGGCCATGAGGGCCTCGGACACGTCGGAGAAGACGCGCCCCTCCCCCGGCGCCTCGGCCACGTTCTTGGTGAGGTGGTAGAGGCCGATGATCATGTCCTGGGTCGGCATGGTCACGGGACGGCCGTCGGACGGCTTGAGGATGTTGTTGCTCGAGAGCATGAGGATGCGGGCCTCAGCCTGCGCCTCCGCGCTCAGCGGCAGGTGGACGGCCATCTGGTCGCCGTCGAAGTCCGCGTTGAACGCGGTGCAGACGAGCGGGTGGATCTGGATGGCCTTGCCCTCGACCAGCTGCGGCTCGAAGGCCTGGATGCCGAGGCGGTGCAGCGTCGGTGCGCGGTTGAGCAGCACGGGGTGCTCGGCGATGACCTCCTCGAGCACGTCCCACACGACCGAGCGCGAGCGCTCGACCATCCGCTTGGCGGACTTGATGTTCTGGGCGTGGTTGAGGTCGACGAGCCGCTTCATGACGAACGGCTTGAACAGCTCCAGCGCCATCTGCTTGGGCAGGCCGCACTGGTGCAGCTTCAGCTGCGGGCCGACGACGATGACCGAGCGGCCGGAGTAGTCGACGCGCTTGCCGAGGAGGTTCTGGCGGAACCGGCCCTGCTTGCCCTTGAGCATGTCCGACAGCGACTTGAGCGCCCGGTTGCCCGGGCCCGTGACGGGCCGGCCGCGGCGGCCGTTGTCGAACAGCGCGTCGACGGCCTCCTGGAGCATGCGCTTCTCGTTGTTGACGATGATCTCGGGCGCGCCCAGGTCGAGGAGGCGCTTGAGGCGGTTGTTGCGGTTGATGACACGGCGGTACAGGTCGTTGAGGTCGCTGGTGGCGAAGCGGCCGCCGTCGAGCTGGACCATGGGCCGCAGGTCCGGCGGGATGACCGGGACGCAGTCGAGCACCATGCCGAGCGGGGAGTTCGTCGTCGACAGGAACGCCGAGACGACCTTGAGCCGCTTGAGGGCACGGGTCTTCTTCTGGCCCTTGCCGGTCGCGATGATCTCGCGGAGGTTGCCCGCCTCGGCCTCGAGGTCGAAGGTCTCGAGGCGCTTCTGCAGCGCCGCGGCACCCATCCCGCCCTCGAAGTACATGCCGAAGCGCAGCCGCATCTCGCGGTACAGCTGCTCGTCGCCCTCGAGGTCCTGGACCTTGAGGTTCTTGAAGCGGTCCCAGACGGCCTCGAGCTTGTCGAGCTCCTGGGTCGCGCGACGGCGCATCTGCGACATCTCGCGCTCGGCGCCCTCGCGCACCTTGCGGCGCACGTCGGCCTTGGCGCCCTCGGCCTCGAGCTCGGCGAGGTCGGACTCGAGCTTCTTGGCCCGCTCCTCGATGTCGGCGTCGCGCCGCTTCTCGATCTCGGCCTTCTCGTTGAGGATGCCGGTCTCCAGCGACGACAGGTCGCGGTGGCGCGCCTCGACGTCGACGTGGGTGATCATGTAGGCCGCGAAGTAGATGACCTTCTCGAGGTCCTTCGGCGCGAGGTCGAGCAGGTAGCCGAGCCGGCTCGGGACGCCCTTGAAGTACCAGATGTGGGTGACGGGGGCGGCGAGCTCGATGTGGCCCATCCGCTCACGGCGCACCTTGGCGCGGGTCACCTCGACGCCGCAGCGCTCGCAGATGATGCCCTTGAACCGGACGCGCTTGTACTTGCCGCAGTAGCACTCCCAGTCCCGGGTCGGACCGAAGATCTTCTCGCAGAAGAGCCCGTCCTTCTCCGGCTTGAGGGTGCGGTAGTTGATCGTCTCGGGCTTCTTCACCTCGCCGTGCGACCAGGCCCGGATGTTGTCGGCGGTCGCGAGGCCGATGCGGAGCTCGTCGAAGAAGTTGACGTCGAGCACGTGTGTCCTTCTCTCGTGGTTCCTAGGTGTGGTCTGACCGGTGGCCGGCGGTGGCGCGGGAGCCGCTGGGCGGCTCCCGCACCGGACCGTCAGACCTCTTCGACGCTGCTCGGCTCCCGCCGGGACAGGTCGATGCCGAGCTCCTCCGCCGCACGGAAGACGTCGTCGTCGGAGTCACGCATCTCGATCGAGGTGCCGTCGCTGGAGAGCACCTCGACGTTCAGGCACAGCGACTGCATCTCCTTGATGAGGACCTTGAAGGACTCGGGGATGCCGGGCTCCGGGATGTTGTCGCCCTTGACGATCGCCTCGTAGACCTTCACGCGGCCGAGGACGTCGTCGGACTTGATCGTGAGGAGCTCCTGCAGCGCGTAGCTCGCGCCGTACGCCTCGAGCGCCCACACCTCCATCTCGCCGAACCGCTGGCCGCCGAACTGGGCCTTACCGCCCAGGGGCTGCTGCGTGATCATCGAGTAGGGGCCGGTCGAGCGGGCGTGGATCTTGTCGTCGACCAGGTGGTGGAGCTTGAGGATGTACATGTAGCCGACGCTCACCGGCTCGGGGAACGGCTCGCCGGAGCGGCCGTCGAGCAGGCGGGCCTTGCCCTCGGCGCCGACCAGGCGGTCGCCGTCGCGGTTCGGCCGGGTGGCCGTGAGGAGGCCCGTGACCTCGTCCTCGGTCGCGCCGTCGAAGACGGGGCTCGCGACGTTGGTGCCGGGCGGGGCCTCGCGCACGAGGTCGGGCAGGCGCCCGGCCCACTCCGGCGTCCCCTCGATCTGCCAGCCCTGGCTGGCGATCCAGCCGAGGTGCAGCTCGAGGATCTGGCCGATGTTCATGCGGCCGGGCACGCCGAGCGGGTTCAGGACGACGTCGACCGGGGTGCCGTCCTCGAGGAACGGCATGTCCTCCACGGGCAGGATCTTGGAGATGACGCCCTTGTTGCCGTGGCGGCCGGCGAGCTTGTCACCGTCGGTGATCTTGCGCTTCTGGGCGACGTAGACGCGGACGAGCTGGTTGACGCCCGGGGGCAGCTCGTCGCCCTCGTCGCGGTCGAAGACGCGGACGCCGATGACGGTGCCGGTCTCGCCGTGCGGCACCTTGAGGGAGGTGTCGCGGACCTCGCGCGCCTTCTCGCCGAAGATCGCGCGGAGCAGGCGCTCCTCGGGGGTCAGCTCGGTCTCGCCCTTGGGCGTCACCTTGCCGACGAGGATGTCACCGGGCACGACCTCGGCGCCGATGCGGATGATGCCGCGCTCGTCGAGGTCCGCGAGGACCTCCTCGCCGACGTTCGGGATGTCCCGGGTGATCTCCTCGGGGCCGAGCTTCGTGTCGCGGGCGTCGACCTCGTGCTCCTCGATGTGGATCGAGGACAGGACGTCGTCCTGCACGAGGCGCTGCGACAGGATGATCGCGTCCTCGTAGTTGAGGCCCTCCCACGGCATGAACGCCACGAGCAGGTTGCGCCCGAGCGCCATCTCGCCGCCGTCGGTCGAGGGGCCGTCGGCGAGGACGGTGCCGGCCTCGACGCGCTGCCCGGAGTCGACGAGCACGCGCTGGTTGTAGCTCGTGCCCTGGTTGGAGCGGCGGAACTTGTGGACCCGGTAGGTGCGGTACGTGCCGTCGTCCTGCTGGATGGTGACGGCGTCGGCCGCCACCTCCTGCACGACGCCGGGCGCCTCGGCCACGACGACGTCGCCGCCGTCGACCGCCGCACGCAGCTCCATGCCGGTGCCGACGTACGGCGCCTCGGCGCGCACGAGCGGGACGGCCTGGCGCTGCATGTTCGAGCCCATGAGGGCGCGGTTGGAGTCGTCGTGCTCGAGGAACGGGATCATCGCGGTCGCGACCGAGGAGATCTGGCGCGCCGAGACGTCCATGTAGTCGACCTCGTCGCCGTGGACGTAGTCGACCTCGCCGCCGCGGGTGCGGACGAGGACGCGCTCCTCGGCGAAGCGGTTGGCGTCGTCGAGCGGGGCGTTCGCCTGCGCGACGACGAAGTTGTCCTCCTCGTCGGCCGTCAGGTAGTCGACGGCGTCGGTGACCGTGCCGTCGGTCACCCGGCGGTACGGCGTCTCGACGAAGCCGAAGGAGTTGATGCGCGCGTACGTCGCGAGCGAGCCGATGAGGCCGATGTTCGGGCCCTCCGGGGTCTCGATCGGGCACATGCGGCCGTAGTGCGACGGGTGCACGTCACGCACCTCGAAGCCGGCGCGGTCGCGGGACAGACCACCGGGGCCCAGCGCGGACAGACGACGCTTGTGCGTCAGGCCGGCGAGCGGGTTGTTCTGGTCCATGAACTGCGACAGCTGGGACGTCCCGAAGAACTCCTTGATCGCGGCGACGACCGGACGGATGTTGATGAGGCTCTGCGGCGTGATCGCCTCGACGTCGGAGGTCGTCATGCGCTCGCGGACGACGCGCTCCATCCGGGACAGGCCCGTGCGGACCTGGTTCTGGATGAGCTCGCCGACGCTGCGCAGGCGGCGGTTGCCGAAGTGGTCGATGTCGTCGACCTCGACCCGCAGCTCGACCTGCTCGCCCTCGCGGGCGCCGAGCAGCGGACGGCGCTCGCCGCCGGTCTGGGCCGCGTTCTCGTTGGCGTGCAGCGTGACGAGGAACTTCAGCGTCGCGACGATGTCCTGCAGCGTCAGCGTGGAGTCGCCGAGCGGCTTGTCGACCCCGAGCTTCCGGTTGATCTTGTACCGGCCGACCTTCGCGAGGTCGTAGCGCTTGGGGTTGAAGTACAGGTTGTCGAGCAGCGTCTGGGCCGCCTCGCGCGTCGGGGGCTCGCCCGGGCGCAGCTTGCGGTACAGGTCGAGCAGCGCGGCGTCGGAGTCGGCCGTCGTGTCCTTGTCGAGCGTGCCGAGCATGGAGTCGAAGCCGGCGAACTCCTCGCGGATCTCCTGCTCGGTCATGCCGAGGGCCTTGAGGAAGACCGTCACCGACTGCTTGCGCTTGCGGTCGACGCGCACGCCGACGGCGTCGCGCTTGTCGATCTCGAACTCGAGCCACGCGCCGCGGCTCGGGATGAGCTTCGCGGTGTAGACGTCCTTGTCGCTCGTCTTGTCGCGGACGCGCTCGAAGTACGCGCCCGGCGAGCGGACGAGCTGGGAGACGACGACGCGCTCGGTGCCGTTGATGACGAAGGTGCCGCGGTCGGTCATGAGCGGGAAGTCGCCCATGAAGACCGTCTGGCTCTTGATCTCGCCGGTCGTCATGTTCATGAACTCGGCGGTGACGAAGAGCGGCGCAGCGTACGTCATGTCCTTGTCGCGGCACTCCTCCACCGTGTACTTCGGGGGCTCGAAGCGGTGGTCGCGGAACGACAGCGACATCGTCTCGGAGAAGTCCTCGATCGGGGAGATCTCCTCGAAGATCTCCGCGAGGCCGGACAGGCCGGGCTCCTCACCGAGCTCGGCGCAGCGGGCGAGCCAGTCGTCGTTGCCGAGCAGCCAGTCGAAGCTCTCGGTCTGCAGGGCGAGGAGGTCGGGGACCTCGAGTGGTTCGCGGATCTTGGCGAAAGAGGGGCGGGGGTTCACCGGTACGGGCTGAACACGGGGAGCGGGCGCGGTGCGCGAGGCGACCAAGACGGGTCCTTCCACGGGCCTGCTGATGGTTTTTTGGGCACGCCTGACACCCGTGGTCAAATCCACGGGGCCAGAAGATGGGCAGCAAAGGACAACGATAGGCGCTCGTGCCCACCAAGGCAAATCGCCCTGGCCCCCGCACGGTGCGTGCGGGGGCCAGGGCGACGTGGTCCTCCCGGGCTGCCGGCGCCGGAGGGCGCCGGCGGCCTCAGGAGGTGGGTGTCACTTGACGGTGACGGTGGCGCCGGCGGCCTCGAGCTTGCCCTTGGCAGCCTCGGCGGCCTCCTTGTCGACCTTCTCCAGGACGGCCTTGGGGGCGCCGTCGACGAGGTCCTTGGCCTCCTTGAGGCCGAGGCTCGTGAGCGCGCGCACCTCCTTGATGACCTGGATCTTCTTGTCGCCGGCGGCCTCGAGGACGACGTCGAACTCGTCCTGCTCCTCCGCGGCGGGGGCCTCGGCGCCACCGGCGGCACCACCGGCGGCCGCGACGGCGACCGGGGCGGCGGCGGTGACCTCGAAGGTCTCCTCGAACTTCTTCACGAACTCCGAGAGCTCGAGGAGGGTCATGTCCTTGAACTGCTCGAGCAGCTCGTCGGCGCTGAGCTTCGCCATGAGGGTGTCTCCTGATCTGGGTGGGACCTGGTGGGTGTGGGGCGCGCGGTGCCGGTGGGCGCCGCGGTGCTGCGGGTGGTGCGCCGGTGCGGCAGCAGGTGCGGTGTGCGGTGACCCGGAGGTCAGGCCGCCTCGCCGCCCTCCTGCTCGCGCTTGGCCCGCAGCGCGTCGACCGCACGGGCGGCCTGGGCGAGCGGGGCGTTGGCCATGTAGACCGCCTTGGACAGCGGGGCCTTCATGGCGCCGGCGAGCTTGGCGAGGAGCACCTCGCGCGGCTCGAGGTCGGCCAGCTTCTGCAGCCCGGCCGCGTCGATCGGACGTCCCTCGAGGACGCCGCCCTTGATGACGAGGGCGGGGGCGTCCTTGCCGAAGTCGCGCAGGCCCTTGGCCGCCTCGACCGGGTCACCGGTGACGAAGGCGATGGCCGTGGGGCCCGTGAGAGCGTCGGTGTCGAGGCCCTCGAAGCCCGCCTTCTCGGCGGCGATCTTCGTGAGGGTGTTCTTGACGACGGCGTAGGTCGCGTTCGCGCCCAGGGCGCGACGCAGGGCGGTCAGCTGGGAGACGGTGAGCCCGCGGTACTCGGTGAGGACGGCGGCGTTCGAGGCGCGGAACAGGTCCGCGAGCTCGGCGACCGCGTCGGCCTTCTCCTGGGTGGGCATGTGGGTCCTTCCGTCCGGCCCGGGTCGCGGGACCGCTGGCGCGGTCCCGGCCGAACGGAGGAGGCCCGGGGACGACGAACGCCCCGTGCGCCGGCGCACGGGGCGTGGGGCCGTTCGTGGCCCTGCTCTGTGTCACCTGCGCGGGCCGTCCGGGGTGTCCCGGCTCCTTCGACCACCCCGGAGGGCGGCGACCAGCGGTCTTCGGCGTCTGAAGGGTACGCGGCGCGGGGCGCGGCGACCAAATCGCGTCGCGCGGCTCCCCGCGCGACTGGGACGTCTCCCCCGCGCCTGGGACGGCTTCGGGGTCCTGGACGCCGCGCCACCCCGAGGACGTCCGCGTCGCCGCCGGAACGTCCCACTCGCCGCCGGTGGTGGGAGCGCGCGCACGCCGCTACGGCCCCGGCCGGACCACGACGTCCCCCGACTCGCGGCTGGGACGTTCGGCCTTCGACTGGGACGTCTGAGGGCGGGGCGGGGCGGTGGGACCCCGAGGACGTCCCAGGCGCGAGCGGGACGTCCCAGGCGCGTGCCGGACGTCTCAGGCGACTGCGGCCGGACGCGCCGGAGCCCGGCACGCGCGTGGCGTGCCGGGCTCCGGCGGGAGTGCTGCGTCGCTCAGACGGCGGCGGCGTCCGTCGCGCCGAGGGCGCTCGGGTCCAGCGGGATGCCGGGGCCCATGCTCGAGGCGAGCGTCGCCTTCTTCACGTAGCGGCCCTTGGCGGCCGACGGCTTGAGGCGCATGACCTCGTCCATGGCGGCCGCGTAGTTCTCGGCGAGCTTGTCGGCGTCGAAGGACGCCTTGCCGATGATGAAGTGGAGGTTCGAGTGCTTGTCGACCCGGAACTCGATCTTGCCGCCCTTGATGTCGGTGACGGCCTTGGCGACGTCCATCGTGACCGTGCCGGTCTTCGGGTTCGGCATGAGGCCGCGGGGCCCCAGCACCTTGCCGAGCCGGCCGACCTTGCCCATGAGGTCGGGGGTCGCGACGACGGCGTCGAAGTCGAGCCAGCCGCCCTGCACCTTCTCGATCATGTCGTCGGAGCCGACGTAGTCGGCGCCGGCGTCGAGGGCCTGCTGCGCACGGTCACCGGTGGCGAAGACCAGGACCCGGGCGGTCTTGCCCGTGCCGTGCGGCAGGTTGACGGTGCCGCGGACCATCTGGTCGGCCTTGCGGGGGTCGACGCCCAGCCGCAGGGCGACCTCGACGGTCGCGTCGTACTTCGTGGTCGACGTGTCCTTGACGAGGCGGACGGCCTCGGTCGGGGTGTACAGGCGCTCGCCGTCGATCTTGTCGGCGGCGGCGCGGTAGGCCTTGCTGCGCTTCATGTCTGCTCCTGCTCGGGGGCCGGCGGTGTGCCGGCGGGTCGGAGTCGTGGTCTGCGGGCCGCGCGCGGCCCTCCCACGTGCCTCGCGGTGGAGGCGGGCGGGGCGTCGCTCAGTCGGCGACCGTGACGCCCATGCTGCGGGCGGTACCGGCGATGATCTTCGCGGCCTGGTCGACGTCGTTGGCGTTGAGGTCGGCCATCTTGGTCTCGGCGATCGAACGGACCTGGTCGCGGCTGATCGTGGCGACCTTGGTCGTGTGCGGGGTGCCGGAGCCCTTCTCGATGCCGGCGGCCTTCTTGATGAGCTGCGCGGCCGGCGGCGTCTTCGTGACGAAGGTGAACGAGCGGTCCTCGTACACGGTGATCTCCACCGGGACGATGTCCCCGCGCTGCGACTCGGTGGCCGCGTTGTACGCCTTGCAGAACTCCATGATGTTGACGCCGGCCGCACCGAGGGCGGGGCCGATCGGCGGAGCGGGGTTCGCGGCGCCGGCCTTGATCTGGAGCTTGATGACTCCTGTGACCTTCTTCTTCTTGGGAGGCACGTCTCGGGTCCTTCTGGTTCAGAGGGGTGGGGCCGACGGGCATGGGCGTGCCCGCCGACCGCCAGGTCGACCGGTGGATTGTCTCAGAGCTTGGCGACCTGGTTGAACGACAGCTCGACGGGCGTCTCGCGGCCGAAGATCGACACGAGCACCTTGAGCTTCTGGGAGTCGACGTTGATCTCGGAGATCGTCGCCGGGAGCGTCTGGAACGGGCCGTCCATGACCGTGACGGACTCGCCCACCTCGTAGTCGACCGTGGCGGCCGGCGCCTGGGCGCCCCCACCGCCGCCGGCGGCGCCGCCCGCGGCGGCCGCGGGCTGGGCGACGGTCGGGGCCAGCATCCCGACGACCTCGTCGACGGTCAGCGGCACCGGGTGGTGAGCGGAGCCGAGGAAGCCGGTGACGCCGGGCGTGTGCCGCACCGCACCCCACGACTCGTCGGTGAGGTCCATGCGCACGAGGACGTAGGAGGGGATCCGGACCCGACGGACCTGCTTCTTCTGCCCGTTCTTGATCTCGGTCACCTCCTCCATGGGGACCTCGACCTGGTGGATGTACTCCTCCATGTTGAGGGAGGTGATGCGTGCCTCGAGGTTCGTCTTCACGCGGTTCTCGTAGCCCGCGTAGCTGTGGACGACGTACCACTCCCCCGGCACGCGGCGGAGCTCGCGGCGCAGGTCCTCGACCGGGTCGGCGGGGGCCTCGTCGGCCGAGGTGGTGCCGACGACCTCGGTGACGTCGTCGGTGGCGTCGCCGTCCTCGTCGACGTAGTCCTCGCTGCGGACCTCGGGGGGCTCGGTGGCGGCCAGGTCGGCCTCCTGCACGCTGAGCGAGGAGTCGTCGAGGTCGTCGAGGTCGTCGGCCCCGTCCGTCGTCCCGTCGAGGTCGGGCGCCTGGGTGCCGTCGACGGAGTCCTCGGCGTCGGTCACGACGTCGGGCTGGTCGGACATGCGGGGAACCTGCTTCCTGGTCGGGGGCGTGGGCGGACGGGCGCGCGGCCCGCGGCGGACCTCAGCCGCCGAAGGCCCACAGCACGAGGCGCCCGAACGCGAAGTCGAGCACCCCGACGTAGATCATGATGGCGACGACGAAGACGAGGACGACGCTCGTGTAGGCGACGAGCTCGTCGCGGGTCGGTCGGACGACCTTGCGGAGCTCGGCGACGACCTGCCGGAGGAAGAGGACGAAGCCACCGTTCCGACGGCGGTCGTCGGTCGGGCTGCTCTGACCCTCGCGGGTGTCGGTCACCGTGCTGCCTTCTCTCCTCGAGCGCCCCCGGGCGCCGTACCGTGCCCGGCTCGGCCGGGTGCCTGTCGCGCAGGGCAGGAGGGACTCGAACCCACAACCGCCGGTTTTGGAGACCGGTGCGCTACCAATTGCGCCACTGCCCTTCGGAGCGCCCCGCCGCGCCGAGCGCCCCGGCCGGGGCACGTCGAGCACGTGCGGGTGCACGCCGTCGAGTGAGCATACGCACCCGGCACGTCCCGGGTCGAACCCGCTGCACGGACGGCCTCGGCGCCCGGCCGGGCCACCCGGCAGGATGGGCGGCATGAGCACGCCGCAGCCCGACGCCAGCCCCGACGTCACGCCCGCCAGCCGTCCCCGGGTCTCGGCCCGGGTGGGGGGCATCAGCGAGTCCGCCACCCTCGCCGTCGACGCGAAGGCGAAGGCCCTCAAGGCGCAGGGCCGGCCCGTCATCGGCTTCGGTGCCGGCGAGCCCGACTTCCCGACCCCGCCGGAGGTCGTGCAGGCGGCGGTGGAGGCCTGCTCGGACCCCGCGACGCACCGCTACACCCCGGCGGGCGGGCTGCCCGCGCTCAGGGAGGCGGTCGCGGCGAAGACGGCGCGCGACTCCGGCTACGAGGTGCAGCCCTCGCAGGTGCTCGTCACCAACGGCGGCAAGCAGGCGGTGTACGAGGCGTTCGCCACCCTGCTCGACCCGGGTGACGAGGTGCTGCTCCCGGCGCCGTACTGGACGACGTACCCGGAGGCGATCCGCCTCGCGGGCGGCGTGCCGGTGGAGGTCTTCGCCGGTCCCGAGCAGGGCTACCTCGTGACGGTCGAGCAGCTGGAGGCCGCCCGCACCCCGCGGACGAAGGTGCTGCTGTTCTGCTCCCCGTCCAACCCGACCGGCGCCGTGTACCCGCGGGAGCAGGTCGAGGAGGTCGGCCGCTGGGCGCTGGAGCACGGGGTGTGGGTCGTCACCGACGAGATCTACGAGCACCTCACCTACGACGGCGTCGAGGCGGCGTCGATGCCGGTGGTCGTGCCCGAGCTCGCCGACACGTGCGTCGTGCTCAACGGGGTCGCGAAGACGTACGCGATGACGGGCTGGCGGGTCGGCTGGCTCCTCGGCCCGGCCGACGTCGTCAAGGCCGCGACCAACCTGCAGTCGCACCTGTCGAGCAACGTCGCCAACGTCTCGCAGCGCGCGGCGCTCGCGGCCCTGTCGGGCTCGCTGGAGGCCGCGCACCGCATGCGGGAGGCCTTCGACCGGCGCCGGGCGACGATGGTGCGGATGCTCGAGGAGATCGACGGCGTCTCCTGCCCCGTCCCGAAGGGCGCCTTCTACGCCTACCCCGACGTGCGCGGGGTCCTCGGCCGCGAGGTGGCGGGGCGCACGCCCACCACGTCGGCGGAGCTCGCCGAGGTCATCCTCGAGGAGGCGGAGGTCGCGGTCGTGCCGGGCGAGGCGTTCGGGCCCAGCGGCTTCCTGCGGCTGTCGTACGCGCTCGGCGACGACGACCTCGTCGAGGGCGTCGGACGCATCCAGCGCCTGCTCGGCGCCGGCTGAGGCGGGGGTCCACTGACCGGTGGACCCCGGTGCCAGCCGGGCGGTGCTCGCGGGGGCGCGGCGCCCCCGACGAGCCTGGGGGCATGACACCGGACGCCACCCTCCCGCCCGGCACGGACCTCGCCGTCCGCGTGCGCGGGCTCCGCAAGTGCTACCGCGTCGACCGGTCGACGGTGCGGGACGCCGTCGCGGGCGTCGACCTCGACGTCGCCCGAGGCGAGGTGCTCGCCCTGCTCGGGCCGAACGGCGCCGGCAAGTCGACGACGACGGAGGTCCTCGAGGGCATCCGCCGCCGCGACGCCGGCGACGTCGACGTCCTCGGCCGTGACCCCTGGCAGGCGCCGCTGTCGTGGCGCGCCCGGGTCGGGGTCGTCCTGCAGGACACGTCGGAGCCGGTCGACCTCACCGTCGCCGAGCTCGTCCACCACTGGAGCCGGCTGTACCCGGACCCGCGTGACCCCGACGAGGTCGTCGGGCTCGTCGGGCTCGCCGAGAAGGCCCGGGCCCGGGTGCCCTCGCTGTCCGGCGGGCAGCGACGGCGCCTCGACGTCGCCCTGGCCGTCGTCGGGCGCCCCGAGCTGCTGTTCCTCGACGAGCCCACGACCGGCTTCGACCCCGCCGCGCGCCGCGCCTTCTGGGAGGTCCTCGAGGGGCTGCGGGACGAGGGCACGACGATCCTCCTCACCACGCACTACCTCGACGAGGCGGCCCGGCTGGCCGACCGGGTCGCCGTCGTCCACGGCGGCCGGCTCGTCGCCTGCGGCCCGCCCGCGACCCTCGGGGGCGCGCTGCGGGAGGAGTCGACCGTCGTGTGGCGCGACGCGGACGGCCTCGTGCACCGCCAGGCGACCCGCACCCCCACCCGCGTCGTCCGCTCGCTGCCGACCGGACCCGACGGCGAGGTCGCCGGGCTGCAGGTGACGCGCCCGTCCCTGGAGGACGTCTACCTCCGCCTCATCGGCGACGCCGCCGCCGACGACCCCGTCGCGCACCCCGCGACCCGTCCCGACCTCGAGGAGGCCGTGCGATGAGCACGCTCGCGATCGGCGCCGCCCGCACCCGCGTGGAGCTCCTGCAGTTCTTCCGCGAGCGCGACGCCGTGATCTTCAACCTGCTCTTCCCCGTCATCCTGCTCGTGATCTTCGGCAGCGTCTTCGACGCCGAGCTGCCGGGCGGCGTGCCCTTCACCCAGTACTTCGTCGCGGGCATCGCCGCCGCCGGGGTCCTGCTCACGAGCTTCCAGGCCATGGCCATCGAGCTGACGATCGAGCGGGACAACGGCACCCTCAAGCGGCTGCGGACCACGCCCATGCCGCCCGTGGCCTTCTTCCTCGGCAAGATCGGCCAGGTCCTCCTCACCACGGCGCTTCAGCTCGTGCTGCTGCTCACCGTCGCGGTCCTGTTCTTCGACGTCACCCTGCCGAGCGGCGCGGACCTGTGGGTCCGCTTCGCGTGGATCGTCGTGCTCGGCACCGCCGCGGGCACGGTCCTCGGCATCGCCTTCAGCTCCGTGCCGCCGAACGCCCGCTCCGCGAGCGCGGTCGTGACGCCTCCGATGATCGTCCTGCAGTTCATCAGCGGCGTGTACTTCGTCGTGTCCGACCTGCCCGGCTGGATGCTCGACGTCGCCTCGCTCTTCCCGCTCAAGTGGATGGCGCAGGGCATGCGGTCGGTGTTCCTCGATGACACGGGCTGGCTGCAGGTGGAACCCTCGGGGTCGTGGCAGACGACCGAGACGGCGGTCGTGCTCGTCGTGTGGCTCGTCGCCGGGCTGGTCCTCGCCCGGCTGACGTTCCGGTGGCTGCCCCGTCGGCACGGGTGAGCGAGCACACCGGCCCCACGACCCCGCCGGTCCACGCGTGGGACCGACGGGTCGTGGGGTGGGACGCCGCGTTCTGGGTCGTCCTCGCCCTCGCCGCGGTCTCCCTCGTTGCCGAGGGCGACAACCCGCCCGAGCAGCTCGTGACGGCGTTCACCGTGATCGGCGTCCTCGCGGTGGCCTACCTGCTCCTCGGCGGCCCGGCCGCCCGGACACGGTCGCAGCCGCGGGCCTTCGGCTACCTCGCGGTGCTCGTGGTCGCCCTCGTGCTGCTGCTGTGGCTGGACGCCGGCACCTCGTTCCTGCTGTTCCTCGCCTACCCGCAGGTGTGGCTGCTGGTCGAGGGCCGTGCCCGCGCCGTCGCGATGACGGCGGTCGTGTCGGTCGCCGGGCTCGTCGGCTTCGGCCTCGCGTTCGGCTTCGGCCCCGCGGCGCTGCGCAGCTACGGCGCGGCGGTAGCGGCGAGCTTCCTGTTCAGTCTGACGCTGGGACTGTGGATCAGCTCGATCATCGAGCAGTCCGCCGAGCGGGCCGACCTGCTCGACCAGCTGCGCCTCACCCGTGCGGACCTCGCCGCCGCCGAGCGGTCCGCCGGTGCGGCCGAGGCGCGGGCCCGGGTCGCCCGCGACATCCACGACACCCTCGCGCAGGGCTTCACGAGCCTCGTCGTGCTCGCGCAGGTGGCGCGCCGCGACGTGGAGACCGGCGACGCCGACCGGGCTCGCGAGCGTCTCGCCGCGATCGAGGACGTCGCCCGCACGAACCTCGTGGAGGCGCGGGCGCTCGTCGCCGCCTTCTCCCCGGTGGAGGTCCACGGCAGCGACCTGGCCGGGGCGCTGCGCCGCCTCGCGGACCGGTTCGCGGCGGAGACGGGGCTGCGGGTGTCGGTGGAGGTCGAGCAGGCCGGCGCGGACCTCGACCAGGACCTCGCCGTCGTGCTGCTGCGCACGGCGCAGGAGGGCCTGGCGAACGTGCGCAAGCACGCCGCGGCGACGACGGTGCGGCTGGGTCTCGACCGCTCCGACGGCACCGTCCGCCTCGTGGTCGAGGACGACGGCCGCGGCCTGGTCCCCGGCGCGGCGCCGACGGGGTACGGCCTGCAGGGCCTGCGGCAGCGCGCCGGGGACGTCGGCGGCCGCGTCGACGTCGCGAGCGGCCCGGGTGGCGGCACGCGCCTCGCGGTGGAGGTGCCGGAGGCGTGAGCGACGCGCGGCCGGTCCGGGTCCTCGTCGCCGACGACCACCCCGTCGTGAGGGCGGGCATCGTCGGCCTGCTGTCCGGGGAGCCCGACGTCGAGGTGGTCGGGCAGGCCGCGGACGGCGAGGAGGCCGTCACGCTGCACGAGCGGCTGCGCCCCGACGTGCTGCTCACCGACCTGCGCATGCCGCGCCTGGACGGCGCCGGGGCGACCGAGCGCGTGCTGGCTCGCGACCCCGGGGCGGCGGTGCTCGTGCTCACGACGTACGACACCGACGCGGACATCCTCCGTGCCGTCGAGGCCGGCGCGCGCGGGTACCTGCTCAAGGACTGCCCCGCCGAGGTCCTCGTGCAGGGCCTGCGCGCCGCGGCGCGCGGCGAGACGGTGCTCGCGCCCCAGGTGGCCGCCCGCCTCGTGCGCCGGGTCCGCGCGCCGGCCGCGCCCTCGCTGACCCCGCGGGAGACCGACGTCCTGCGGGGGGTCGCCGAGGGGTGGAGCAACGCGGAGATCGGCCGCCGGCTGTTCATCGGCGAGGCGACGGTCAAGACGCACCTGCTGCGCGTCTTCGCGAAGCTCGACGTGGACGACCGCACCCGCGCCGTCGTCGTCGCCCAGCAGCACGGCCTGCTCTGAGGCGACGGGCCCGCGGCGAGGCACCGGGCGCAGGGGCGCCCTGCGTAGTCTGCCGCGGTGCCCACGCCCGCCGGTCGCCGTGACCTCGCGACGCTGCCCAAGGCGCACCTGCACCTGCACTTCACGGGCTCGATGCGCCCCGGCACGCTCGAGGAGCTCGCCGCCGGGTGCGGCGTCCGGCTGCCGGAGACGCTGCGGGAGCACCACCTGCTGCGCGTGCCCGCGGACGAGCGCGGCTGGTTCCGCTTCCAGCGGCTGTACGACGCGGCGCGCGCGTGCGTGCGCAGCGCCGCCGACATGCGGCGGATCGTGCTCGAGGCGGCCGCGGACGACGCCGCCGAGGGCTCGCGCCGCCTGGAGCTGCAGGTGGACCCGACGTCGTACGCGCCGCACGTGGGCGGCCTCACCCCCGCGCTGGAGGTCGTGCTCGACGCCGCGCGCGAGGCGAGCGCCACGACCGGGTGCTCGGTGGGGGTGGTCGTGGCCGCGAGCCGGCTCCGGCACCCCCTGGACGCCCGCACCCTCGCGCGCCTCGCGGCCCGGCACGCGGGCGACGGGCCCGGCGAGGTCGTGGGGTTCGGGCTGAGCAACGACGAGCGGCGCGGGGACACGGCCGAGTTCGGCCCCGCCTTCGCCATCGCCCGGCGCGCCGGGCTCGCGTCCGTCCCCCACGGCGGTGAGCTGCTCGGCGCCGACCACGTCGCGCACGTGCTCGCCGAGCTCCGCCCCGACCGGCTGGGCCACGGCGTCCGCTCGGTCGAGGACCCTGCCGTGCTGCGGCAGGTCGTCGCGGCGGGGGTGGGGCTCGAGGTGTGCCCGGCCAGCAACGTCGGCCTCGGTGTCTACCCGGAGCCCGAGGCCGTCCCGGGGCGGCGGCTGCTGGCCGCGGGCGCGCAGGTGGCGCTCGGCGCCGACGACCCCCTGCTCTTCGGGTCCCGCCTGGTCGCGCAGTACGAGACGGCCCGCGACGGCTGGGGCCTCGACGACACCGCGCTCGCCGACCTGGCCCGGGCCAGCCTGCGGCTGGCCCGGGTGGGCGAGGCGCAGCGGGCGGGCTGGCTCGCGGAGGTCGACGCGTGGCTCGCCACCCCGCCGGGCGCGCCCGCCCGGGGCCACGACGCCCGCGACGCCCGCGACGCCGTCAGAGGCTGACGCCGACCAGCCGCGGCTCGGGCACGAGCACGACCCCGAACGCCGTCACGACGGCGTCGCGGACCTCGCGGGCGAGCGCGACGACGTCCGCGGCCCGCGCGCCGCCCCGGTTGGTGAGGGCGAGGGTGTGCTTGGTCGACACGGCCGCCGGGCCCGGCAGGCCGTGCCCCCGGCCGATGCCCGCGTGCTCGATGAGCCACGCGGCGGGCAGCTTGACGAGCGCCCGGCCGTCGCCGTCCTCCCCCGCCGGCCAGCGGGGCGCGTCCGCGAGCGCCGCGGTGAGCGCGTGCTCCGGCACGACCGGGTTGGTGAAGAACGAGCCGACGCTCCACGTGTCCGGGTCCGGGGCGTCGGGTGAGTCGAGCACCATGCCCTTGCCCGCCCGCAGCGCGAGCACGGCCTCGCGGACCTCCTGCAGCGGCGCGCGCCCGCCGACGTCGACCCCGAGCCGGCGGGCGAGCTCGGTGTAGCGGACCGGGGCGGACAGGTCGGCCAGGCGCAGCTGGAAGCGCACCCGCAGCACGACGTAGCGGTCACCGCCGTCCGGCCCGGAACGGGCGGCCCGCTTGAGGGCGGAGTCGCGGTAGGCGAAGGCGCACTCGCGGTTCGCGAGGGTCCGCACGCGCCGCTCGAGGCGGTCGTAGACCTGGACCGACGCGACGGTGTCGGCGACCTCCGCGCCGTACGCGCCGACGTTCTGAACCGGAGTGGCCCCGACGCTGCCGGGGATGCCGGACAGCGCCTCCAGACCCGCCCAGCCGGAGCGGCACGCGAGCGCGACGAGCTCGTCCCACACCACACCGGCCTCGACGAGCACGTCGGCGCCACCACAGGCGTCCGCGCCCGGCACCGTGACCCCGGGCACGGGCCGCAGCGCGTCGTCCGCCGCGCCGGCGACGAGGCCGGGGGCCCGGACGTGGACCACGGTGCCGTCGAAGCCGTCGTCGCCGACGACGAGGTTGGACCCGCCCGCGACGAGGAGCAGCCGCTCGCCCCGCGCGTCGACCTCCGAGACCGCCGCGAGCAGGCCGTCGGCGTCGTGGACGTCGACGAGCCGGCCGGCCGGCCCGCCGACGCGCAGGGTCGTGAGGTCGGCGAGGGTCGTCACCGCGGCAGGTTAGCCGCGTCCGCCGGGCGCCCGGGCGGGCGCGTCGACCGGGACGGCGACCGGGTCGGCGGACCCGCTCCCCGGCGGCGCGGGCGTCACCGGGCGCATGGCCGCGGCCGTGCAGGCCGCGAGGACGGCGGCGCCGAGCGCGGCGAGCAGGGCGAGGTCGGTGCCGAAGCGCTCGCCGAGCAGGCCGACCAGCGGCGGCCCGGCGAGGAAGGCGGTGTAGGCGACGGAGGCCACGACCGACACCCGCACCGCCGCCTTCACGGGGTCGTCCGCGGCCGCCGTCATGCCGACGGGGAAGCCGAGGCTCGCCCCGACGCCCCACAGGACGGCACCGAGCACGGGCCCGAGCAGGCCGGGCACGAAGACGACGCTCAGCACACCGAGCACGACCATGCCCGCCATGACGAGGAGCGGGCGGTAGCGGCCGTAGCGGTCGAGGACCGCCGGGCCGAGGAAGCGGCCGGCCATGACGCTGGCGAGGAACACCCAGTACACGGCCACCCCCACGTGCTCCTCGGCGCCGCGCGAGTCGCGCACGGCGATCGCGAGCCAGTCACCGGCGATGCCCTCGGCCAGCGCGAAGCCGAGCATGGTGACGCCGACGAGGAGGGTGCGGGGCTCGCGCCACGCGTCTGCGAGGGAGTAGCGCCGGACCGGGGCGCCGGCGGGGGCACCCGACGCGGCGGCGGCCTCGGCCGCGTTGCGGGCGTGCTCGTCGGCCGCGCCGCGGGAGCCGAGGTGCGGCGGCAGGAAGTGGCGGACCGACAGTGCGGCACCGACCAGGACGAGCACCGACATGACGAGCAGGTGCGGCCCGCGCCCGACGGCGAGGAACGCCGCCCCCGCGGCGACACCCGCACCGAGCACCGTGCCGACGCTCCACAGCCCGTGGAACCGCGGCATGATCGTGATGCCGAGGCGGCGCTCGACGTCGGCGGCCTCGACGTTCATGGCGACGTCCCACGCGCCGTTGGCGAAGCCCCACACGAAGAGCCCGACCGCGAGCAGGACGCGGTCCGGCGCCCAGCCGACCACGGCGACCCCGAGGCAGGCCGCGACGGCCCCCGCGAGGACGACCGGGCGCACGCCGAGGCGCTGCACGAGGGCGCCCGCGGTGGGCAGCGCGAGCAGCGAGCCGACCGAGCCGGCGAGCAGGAGCAGCCCGAGCTGCTGGGGGCTCAGCGCGAGGTCCTCCCGCACGGCGGACAGCCGCGCGAGCAGGCCGGAGATGAGGACGCCGTTGGCGGCGAACACGGCGTACACCGACAGGGTCGCGGCCCGCACGGCGCGGGCGTCGGCGTCCGTCCGGGTCTCGTCGACGACGCTCACGGTGCTCCTCCTCCTGGACCGCCGCGGCGGGCCGCATGGGTCGAATCGTTTCGATCGAATCGATGCGATGCTACGGCAGACTGGACCGGTCGCCAACCCTCCCGCCGGGGGGTGCCCGCCCACCACGAGGAGGCCGAGCCCCATCGCTCCCGTCCCGCGTCCCGCGCGCGCCACGCGGCGCCCCACCCTCGCCGACGTCGCCGCGGCCGCGGGCGTCTCCGCCTCGACCGCCTCGCTCGCCTTCAGCGGCGCGGGTCCGGTGGCGGTGGCCACGCGCGAGCGCGTGCTCGCCGCCGCCCGCGGGCTCGGCTACGCCGGGCCCGACCCGACCGCCGCGTCGCTGCGGCGCGGGCGCTCCGGCGTCGTCGGCGTCGTGGTGGGCGAGCGGCTCCGCGACGCCTTCCGCGACCCCTACGTCGCGACGCTGCTCGACGGCGTCGTCGACGCGCTGGCCGGCGAGGGGCTCGCCATCCTCCTGCTGCCCATGACGCACGACCTCTCCGGCGCCCCGGCCGAGCAGTACCGGACCGCCGCGATGGACGCCGTCGTCTTCGCCACCGGCGGGCTGCCGGACGACCCGGCGCTCGCCGTGGTCCGCGACCGCGGCGTGCCGGTCGTGTCGATCGAGGGCCCGGACGTGCCCGGCGCCTCGCTCGTGCGGGTCGACGACCGGACCGGCTCGCGCGAGGCGGCCGAGCACCTGCTCGCGCTCGGGCACGAGCGCGTCGCCGTCGTCACGATGCCGTGGCGGCTGGACGGGCACGAGGGGGCGCTGGGGTCCCGGCGCCGACGGCTCCGAGGCTTCGCCGACTGCACCGCCCGGCTCGCGGGCGTGGAGGACGCGCTGCGTCCCGTCGCGGTGCACGAGTGCGCGACGAACGCCGTCGAGCACGGCCGCCGGGCCGCGCACGCCGTGCTCGCCGACCCCGCGGGGCCGGCGGGTCGCGGGCGGCCCACGGCCGTGGTCGCGCAGAGCGACGTCCTCGCGGCGGGTGTCGTGCAGGCGTGCGGCGAGCTCGGCCTCGCCGTGCCGGGCGACGTGAGCGTCGTCGGGTTCGACGGCGTCGACCTGCCGTGGCTGCGCCCGCACGCGCTCACGACCCTCGTGCAGCCGGTGGCGGACAAGGCACGGGCCACCGCCGACGCCGTCCTCGGCCGCCTGGGCGGCGGCGAGCCCACCGACGTCACCCTGCCGGTGCACCTGCGGACGGGCACCACGACGGGCCCGGCCCCCGGACGCTGAGGGCCGCGCTCGTCAGGCGAGCCGGACCGTCGCGCGCGTCTTGGTGAGGACGGTGTCCCCGCCGCACGTGACGGTGAGGTCGACGACGCAGCGGCGCGCCTCGACGTCGACGGAGCGCACCGCACCCGTCACCTCGACGGTCGCGGCTCCCGGGTCGGGCACGACCACCGGCCGGGTGAAGCGGGTGGAGTAGGCGAGCACGGCGGTCGGCTCCCCCGCCCACTCGGCGACGACCTGAGAGGCGAGGCCCATCGTCAGCATGCCGTGGGCGATGACGCCGGGCAGGCCGACCTCGCGGGCGACGCGGTCGCTCCAGTGGATGGCGTTGTGGTCCGTGGACGCCCCGGCGTACGCGACGAGGGCGGCGCGGTCGACGACGAAGGAGCGCGCCGGGAGGGCGTCGCCGACCGCGACGCCGTCGAGGGGGCGCAGGGCGCTCACGCGGCCGCTCCGCGGTGCACGAGCATGGCGGTCACCGTGCTGCGTGCCTCGCCGGCGACCGTCGTCACCTCGGTCCGCAGCGTGAGCATGTCGACCCCGGCCGCCTGCCGCAGCGCCGCCACGGTCGTGGTGACGAGGAGCTCCTCCCCCGCGACGACCGGGGCGTGGTGCTCGAAGCCCTGCTCGCCGTGGACGACGCGGGCGTACTCGATGCCGACCTCGGGGTCGGCCACGAGCCGCTGCGTCGCGCCCTGGGCGGCGACCACGAGGAACGTCGGCGGCGCGACGAGGTCGGCGAAGCCCGCCGCGCGGGCGGCGCCGACGTCGTGGTGCCACGGGTGCGTGGCCCCCACGGCGCGCGCGAAGGCCCGTACGGCCTCGCGGCCGACGACGAAGGGCTCGTCGGCGGGGTACTCCCGGCCGACGAGCCCCTGGTCGAGCGTCACGCGGGTGCGATCAGCGGGTCTCGCGGTGCGCGGTGTGCTTGCCGCAGCGCGGGCAGAACTTTGCGAGGTCGAGCCGGTCGGGGTCGTTCCGACGGTTCTTCTTCGTGATGTAGTTCCGCTCCTTGCACTCCGTGCACGCCATCGTGATCTTGGGGCGGACGTCAGCGCTCTTGGCGGCCATGGCGGGAACCTTCCGGTGGGCAGGTGGTGTCGTTCTGAGCAGGTGTACCGGTAGCGGTGGCCGGACTTGAACCGACGACACAGCGATTATGAGCCGCTTGCTCTACCAACTGAGCTACACCGCCTCGTGGGGCGCCTGGCGACAGGCGCCCACAGAGCCCCGATAGGGAATCGAACCCTAGACCTTCTCCTTACCATGGAGACGCTCTGCCGACTGAGCTATCGGGGCAACAGCGACGAGGGTACAGGACCCGGGAGCGTGCGCGTGCACGCCCGCCCGGCCCCGGACCGTGACCGTCCCGCAACCACCCGGCAACCGACCCGCAACCGCCGCGGCACGTCCGCGTGCCCTCCGTACGGGAGACTCGGACCCGATGGACACCACGACCGACGCGCGCGCCGCAGGCGACGCCCTCCCCGGACGCGGGGCCGGCGGCCGCGTCCCGCCGGCCGCGCGACGACCCACCCGCTCCGAGCGGGCCGCGGCCGGGCGCGCGGCGCCGGGACCGGGGGCGCCGCTCCCGCTGTGGGCCGGCGTGCTCGCCGCCGTCGCCGCGGTGCAGACCGCGCTCAGCCTCGACGCGACCGCGCCCGTGCAGACCAAGGACGAGATCGGCTACCTCATGGCCGGCCGGCTGCTCGGCGGCGGCGGGGGCGCCGACCTGATCATGCCGCCGCACGCGGGCGGCTACTCCGCGGGCTGGGGGCTGCTCGCCTCCCCGCTGTGGACCGTGGCCGCCGGCGACCCCGTGCGCTTCCTCTCCCTCACGATCGCCCTCAACGTCGTGCTCGCGACGGTCGCGGTGGGCGTGTGGGCGGCGGTCTCCCGCCGCCTCGGGGCCGGCCCGCGGACGGCCCTGGTCGTGGGCGCCGTCGTCGCGGTCGCGCCCGGGCGGGCGCTGTACACCGGCTACGCGCTGCCCGAGGCGCTCGTCGGCGTGCTCGTGGCGGCGGCGTTCCTGCTCGTGCTGCGGCTGTGGGACGGCGCCGCCGTGCCGAGCGACCGGCGCACCGGCACCGCCGTCGCCCTCGCCCTGCTCGCGGGCTACCTCGGGCTCGTGCACTCCCGCTTCGTACCGACCGCCGCGCTGCTCGTCGTCGTGCTCGCGTGGTGGGCGTGGCGTTCCCGGGCGCGCCACGGCTGGACCGTCACGGCGCTCGGGGCGGCGGGCGTCGTCGCCTCCGTCGTCGTCAACCGTCTCGTGGAGGCGCGGCTGTACGGCGACGTCGACCGCTTCTCCGCCGCCGGGGACCAGGTGGGTCAGCTGCACGCCGGCTTCATGGCCTCCCTCGTCGTGGGCCACGCGTGGTACGGCGCGGTCGCCTGGGTGGGGCTCACGGTCGTCGGCGGCCTGTGGGCCGCGCGCCACGCGCGTACCGAGCTCCGCCGCCGGACCCCCGGCCCGTGGACGGTCCTGCTCGTGCTGTCGCTCGGCCAGCTGGTCGTCGGCGCCGTCTACCTGTCCACCCGCCTGACGGTCGGGGCCGGGCGCCTCGACCAGGTGGTCTACGGCCGCTACACCGACCCGGTGTGGGCGCTGCTCGCGACCGTCGGGCTGACGGTCGTGGTGACGGGCCTGCTCGACCGGCCGCTGTGGCGCCGCTCGGTGCAGGTGGTCGCGCTGCTCGGCGTCGGTGTCGCGGTCGTCCTGTTCGCCGTGGGCGGCATCGTCGCCGGCCTCGTGCAGCTCAACGTCCCCGGCATCGAGATGTGGGAGTGGACGTCGGGCCAGGAGCTCGCCGTGCCGTTCGTGCAGGCGACGCTCGCCGCGCTCGCGGTGCTGCTCGGGCTGCGCTGGCTGCTGGCCCGCGGTCTCGCCCGGGCCGCCGCCGCGGGCGTGGTGCTCACGGTCGCGGCCGGCCTGGCCCTCGCGGGCACCTTCACCGCCGAGCACCGGACGATCGACCCGCGCGACGAGTACCTGCGCGAGCTCTTCACGCTGCGGGAGACGGTCGAGGAGTACCCGGACGCCCGCGTGGTGCTCGTCGTGGACCGACCGCTGCTGCTGACCGGCACGGCCTTCCAGTACTGGCTCGGCGACCGGGACTACCGCCTCACCGACCCCGCCGAGGAGGCGACGCGGATCGCCGAGGGCGAGCTCGTGGTCGGCACGCTGTGGCCGCGCCCGCTCATGATCGGCGCGCAGACCCGGCTGGTCGAGGTGGACCCGACCGCGCGCTACGGCGTCTGGTACGCCCCGGCCGGTCCGTCGGTCCCCGCGGGCGGCTGAGGCAGGCGCCGACGACGACGAGAGGCCGGGCCCGACCGGGCCCGGCCTCTCGGCGGCGTGTGGCAGGTGCAGGATTCGAACCTGCGAAGGCAGTGCCGGCTGATTTACAGTCAGCTCCCTTTGGCCGCTCGGGCAACCTGCCGGGTGCGCGTGCCGCCCCGGCGCGGACGCCGCGGCAGCGGTGCGAGGATAGCAAGGCGGCGGGCGCCCTCGTGACGCCCGGGCGTCGCGCCC
Source organism: Aquipuribacter sp. SD81 (assembly GCF_037153975.1). NCBI lineage: Bacteria > Bacillati > Actinomycetota > Actinomycetes > Micrococcales > Intrasporangiaceae > Aquipuribacter > Aquipuribacter sp. SD81. The sequence goes on along the minus strand of NZ_JBBAYJ010000001.1, from coordinate 14,249 downwards.
GGCCCGCCGAGACGTACACCCGCCCCCCACCAGGAAGGTGCTCCCCGTGGCAGCGGACTCCTCGTTCGACGTCGTCAGCAAGCTCGACCGCCAGGAGGTCGACAACGCCCTCAACCAGGCGGCCAAGGAGGTCGCGCAGCGCTACGACTTCAAGGGCACGGACGCCTCGATCGCCTGGCGCGGCGAGGAGGCGATCCGCATCGAGGCCAACAGCGAGGAGCGCGCCCAGGCCGTGCTCGACGTGCTGCAGACCAAGCTCATCAAGCGCGGGGTGTCGCTCAAGGCGCTGGACTCCGGCGAGCCGAAGGCCTCGGGCAAGGTCTACGTCCTCGACTCGGCCCTCAAGGAGGGCCTGAGCCAGGAGAACGCGAAGAAGATCGGCAAGCTCATCCGCGACGAGGGGCCCAAGGGCGTCAAGGCGCAGATCACCGGCGACGAGATGCGCGTGTCGAGCAAGAGCCGCGACGACCTGCAGCAGGTCATCCAGCTGCTCAAGAACGCCGACCTCGACGTCGCGCTTCAGTTCGTCAACTACCGCTGAGGTCCGCAGGTTCGGAGCCCTCCGCATCCGCAGGTGCCCGTGACCGGCGTGGGGGCATACAGGGGGCACACCTCGGAGACGCAAGGTGCCCCGTCAGCCGGTGCCCGTGGGAGGCGGGGCGCGCTCTCGCAGCGGGGGCCGGGGGTCGGCATCGGCCGGCAGTTCGCGACGGCGGAGCTCACCGCAGCGAGTCCTTCTGACACCTGCGGCCTCCCTCCCCCTCGACGGCCCAGCCTCCGCCTCTCACCAAGTCGGGTTTCGTGTCCTCATCGCGAAAGCCAGCGAGCGGACGAGTCGGTCGATAACGTGCCGTGATCGTCGGTGAGGGAGGGGGAGGACATGGCGGACGAGAGCTGGCACGAGGCGCGACTGATTCCGACGTCGGGCATCAACGGGGCCGAGGAGCAGGAGCGCCGCGCCACCTCGGCACTCCTAGCGGTTATGACGGCGGTACGGGAATTCGGTCGTGCCCTCACCAAGCCATACGGCGCCCCCGCCGGGCATGTCGAGACCTACATCGAGGTGCCGTTCGACCTCGGGGACAAGCGGCTCTACCCGGACGGCCTCATCCGTGTGAGCCGTGGCTCGAAGTCGTGGACGGCGCTGGTCGAGGTGAAGACCGCGGGCAACACGCTTGCCGTGGAGCAGATCGAGAACTACCTCGACATCGCAAGGGAACGCGGCTTCGATGCTGTGCTCACCATCTCCAACGAGATTCCCCCGATCGCCGGGCAGCACCCGACGCGGGTCGACAAGCGCAAGCTGCGCAAGGTTGACCTGCATCACCTGTCCTGGACCCACGTGCTGGCCGAGGCCGTCCTGCAGAAGGAGTTCCGCGGCGTCGCCGACCCAGACCAGGCGTGGATCCTCGGCGAACTGATCCGCTACCTCGAGCACCCGCGCTCGGGGGCGATGGAGTTCGAGGACATGAGCGACAGCTGGGTCGCCACGCGTGACGCCGTCACCGCCAGCACGCTACGAAAGACCGACAAGGGGGTGCAGGAGGTAGCCGCGAGGTTCGACGCCCTTCTTCGCTTTGCGAGCCTCCAGCTCGGCCGACAGCTCGGCACCGAAGTCACCCCTGTGCTGAGTCGGAAGGAGCTGGCGGAGCCCGCCCTGCGCACCGACGCCCTCGTCGCCCAGCTGGTCGACACCGGCCTTCTCAGCGGCGCCATCCGCATTCCCGACACAGTCGGACCATTGGTCGTCACAGCCGACCTGCGCGCCAAGACCGTCACATGCCATGTCGACCTCGACGCGCCGAAGGAGGGGCGCCCCACAACTCGGGTCAACTGGCTCATCCGACAGCTCAAAAGCGCTCCAGAAGGCATCCGCATCGAGGCGAGTGCGGCGCACGCCCGCGGGGCCGGGGCTGCCGACCTGCTGCGCGTGGTCAGAGACGATCCCGGCGTTCTCGTCGCCGACCCCACGAAGGAACTCCGGTCCTTCCGGGTCGCTGTCACGCGCGCCATGGGAAGCAAGAGGGGCCGTGGCCGTGGGGCCTTCATCGACTCGGTTCTCGATGCCGTCGACGCCTTCTACGCCGACGTGATCCAGAACCTCAAGGCCTGGTCCGCGGCCCCGCCGAGGCTTCGAGCCGAGCCTGTGACCGCAGATCCGACCGTCGGCGCGGCGCTCAGCTCCACGAGCCTCTCGTCCCAGGACGAACCCGACCTGGCGGTGACACGTCAGTCGGGTGGCCTCTGAAGGGGCCGAGCAATGCACCGCCGATCGACGTCAGCGACCGCAAGACAGTCCTGACGACACACGAGGTGCCTAGCCAGCACCACAGGGAGGGACGTTGTCGCAGCTCGTGGTTCGTTGGGACTGGACAGCAGTGGGGGCAATCCACATCGCCGAGGACGGTCAGACGCTCGACTGGCCGGCGATGCCTGCAGGCGCTGGTGTCTACCGCATCAATCTGCATCTGGGGGAGCGCACGCGTACGTACATCGGCGAGACCGACAGGTACGCCAGGCGCTTTCGCCACTACGACCGCCCCGGCCCGTCGCAGACGACGAACCGCAGGATGAAGGAGCGGCTCGTAACCCTCCTGGGAGTCCACGGCGGCACGGCCAGTGTCGATGTCGCCACGAGTGTCTCCCTGGAATCGGACAGAGGGCCCGTCGAACTGTCCAACCTCCCGCCGGTCTTCGTACGACGGCTTCTCGAGAATGCGGCCCTGTGCGTCGAGCGCGCCCGCGGTGGCGAGGTCGTCAACGGCCCCGGTTTTCCGAAGGGAGAGCTCTGGCCCGACTAGTGGGGACCGGGGCCCGGGTCACCACGACCGCACCGGCAGTTGAGTGACCGACTCAGGCTCGTGCCGCGGCCAGCCGCTGTTTCGTCCTACGCCTCTTCGCCGAGCGCCCGCAGCACCGCGGCCACGACCGGCGCCGGGTCGTCGCGGTGCACCGAGTGCCCCGCCCCGGCCGCGCGCTCGACGGTGACGAGCGGGTTCGCCGTCACGACGGCCTCCTGGGCGGGCGTGAAGAGCGCACCGACCGCGGGGTCGGCCCCTACGACGTGCGTGGGCACCGCGACCTGGGCGAGGGCGGCCACCCGGCCGTCCCACGGCGCGTTGTCGGTGAACCACCGCTCGACCGTGCCCGGGCTGACGGCCCGCGCGGCGGCGGCCTTGTGGTGGGCGTCGTCCGGGTGCCAGCGCAGGTTGTCCGCCGCGACCCGCGCCGCGTCGCGCGACGCGCGCACCTCGGCGACCTGGTCGACGACCAGGGCCGCCATGTCGTCGGCGCCGAGGAACGGGTCGACGAGCACGAGCGCAGCGACGTGGACCGCGCCGGACCGCGCGAGCTCGAGCACGACGGGGCCGCCGAAGGAGTGCCCGACGACCACGTCCCAGCGGGACCCGAGCGGGACGAGGTCCGCGGCGAGGTCGGCGAGGCGGTAGCGCGTGCCGGCGGGGGCACCGCCGTGGCCGCGGAGGTCCGGCGCCGTGACGGCGACGCCCTGCTCGGCGAGCGCCGAGGCCACCCGCCACCAGCCGGCGCCGCTCGCGCTCACGCCGTGGACGAGCAGGGCCCGGCGCCGACCGCCGAGCCCCCACTCGAGCACCGGCAGGCGGACCGCGACGGGCGCCGGGTCGCCGCTCACGCGTCCGTGCGCAGCACCCGCGCCTCCCACGGGCGCAGCACCGCGGCCTGCTGCGGCTCACCGAGGCTCCCGAGCACGAGCGGCAGGCCGACGGCCTCCGGCAGCAGCTCCCCGAGGTCGACGGCGCTCCCGCCGACGTTGCACACGACGAGCACCGCGGCCGGGTCGGCGCCGGGCAGCGTGCGGCGGAAGGCGTACACCTGCTCGTGCTCGGGCAGGAGCATCTCGAAGTCGCCGAGCGCCACCACGTCGAGGTCCTTGCGCAGCCCGATGAGCCGCCGGTGGTGCGCGAGCACCGAGCCCTCGTCGTCGCGCTGGGCCTCGACGTTCCACCGCACGTGGTCGGGGTTGACCTCGATCCACGGCTCCCCCGCGGTGAACCCGGCCTGCGGGGTGGCGTCCCACTGCACGGGGGTGCGGGCGTTGTCGCGGCTGTGCGCACGCAGCCCGGGCAGCAGGTCGGCGACGTCGCGGCCGGCGGCCTCCTGCTCGTTCGCCCAGCGCAGCGACTCCAGGTCGCGCAGGTCGAGCAGGCGCTGGAACGGCACGTTGGCCATGCCGATCTCCTCGCCCTGGTACACGTACGGCGTCCCCCGGTGCAGGTGCAGGAGCGTGGCGAGGCACGTCGCGGAGTCGCGGCGGTGCTCCTCGGAGTCGTCGCCGAAGCGGGAGACCGCCCGCGGCTGGTCGTGGTTGTCCCAGTACAGGCTGTTCCAGCCGACGTCGGCGAGCCCCGCCTGCCACCGCCCGAAGGTCGCCTTGAGGTCGCGCAGGTCGACGGGGCGGGGGTCGAACTTGCCCGCCGGGCCGTGGTCGAGCCCGACGTGCTCGAACTGGAAGACCATGTCGACCTCGCGACGGGCCGGGTCGGTGAACAGCCGCGCCTCCTCGACCGTCACCCCCGGCATCTCCCCCACCGTCAGCAGCGGCCCGCCGTCGAAGGCGCGGCGACCCTCGAACACCTCGCGGTGCATCTCGGCGAGGAACTCGTGGATGCGGGGCCCGCAGACCGTCTCACCGCTGCGGTCGCCGTAGCGCGAGCCGTCGGCGACGGGTCCGTCGTGGAGCCGGCCGTCGGGGCCCACACGCTTGGAGATGAGGTTGATGACGTCCATGCGGAACCCGTCGACCCCCCGGTCGAGCCACCACCGCATCATCGCGTAGACGGCGTGCCGGACCTCCGGGTTCTCCCAGTTGAGGTCGGGCTGCTTGCGGCTGAACAGGTGGAGGTAGTACTCGCCGCTCGCCTCGTCGAGCTCCCACGCGGGCCCGGAGAAGAAGCTCTCCCAGTTGGTCGGCTCCGCGCCCGGCGCCCCGGCCGCCATGCCCTCGCGCGGCGGGCGCCACCAGTACCAGTCCCGCTTCGGGCTGCTCGGCGAGGACCGGGACTCCGTGAACCACGGGTGCTCGTCGGAGGTGTGGTTGACGACGAGGTCCATGAGCAGCCGGATGCCGCGGGCGTGCAGCTGCTCGATCAGCTCGTCGAGCTGCTCGAGCGTGCCGAACACCGGGTCGACGTCGTGGTAGTCGCTGATGTCGTAGCCGTTGTCGTCCTGCGGGGAGCGGTAGACCGGCGACAGCCACAGCACGTCCACGCCGAGGTCGGCGAGGTGGTCGACGCGCTGGAGCACCCCGCCGAGGTCCCCGATGCCGTCGCCGTCGGAGTCCATGAACGAGCGCGGGTAGACCTGGTACACGGTGCTGCGCGTCCACCAGGGAGCGTCTCGCTGCGCGTCGTCGGCCATGTCCCGACCCTGCCAGCCGCGAGCGCGCCGGGCCAGGGCTGTCAGGGGGCCCCGGCGTCGCGCCCGGCCCGCTCCAGCCCGGCCTCGACGTCGGCGTCGACGAGGTCGCCGTTGCAGCCCACGCCCGCCCGCGAGCCCGCCGACACGGCGTCGACGACCTGCGCGGCCGGGTCGGCGACGTTCCCCGCGGCGTAGAGCCCGGGGACCGACGTGCGCCCGTGCGCGTCGACGACGACCCACGAGCCCTCTCCCCGGCGCTCGGTCGCCGCGCCGAGCCCCAGCAGCAGCGTGTCGGTGCCGCGGAACTGCGGCCCGACGAAGAGGGCCTGCAGGTCGACGACGTCACCGTCCTCGAGCCGTGCCCGGCGCAGCGCGTCGTCCTCGACCTCCAGGGCCACGACGCGCCGCGGCTCCACCGGCACGTCGAGGACGGCGAGGCGGCGCTGCTCGTCGGCGTCCACCGCGAGGCCGTGCGCGAGCACGACGACGTCGTCGCACCACTGCCGCACGAGCCGCGCCTGGTGGAAGGACCCGGGGCTGGTGGCCAGCACGCCGACCCGCAGGTCGGCGACCTCCCGGCCGTGGCAGTACGGGCAGTGGAGCACGTCGCGCCCCCAGCGCTCCCCCAGGCCGGCCACGTCGGGCAGCTCGTCCGACAGGCCCGTGCACACCACGAGCGCCCGGCACCGCACGCGGCGCCCGTCGACCGTCCGCACCTCGAAGCGGTCGCGTGCGTCCTCGACGGGCTCGACGGGCTCGACGGGCTCGACGGGCTCGACGGCGGCGGTGTCGGGCGCCAGGCGGACGACGGCGTCGACCGACGCACGCTCCACCCGCCCGCCGTAGGCGGTCACCTCCTCGCGACCGAGCCGCAGCAGCTCCGCCGGCGCGATGCCCTCCCGGGTGAGGTAGCCGTGTGCGTGCTCCGCCGCGGCGTTGCGCGGACCACCCGCGTCGAGGACGAGCACGTCACGCCGCGCGCGGGCCAGCACGAGGGCGCAGCCGAGGCCTGCGGCACCCCCTCCCACGACGACGACGTCGGCGCGCTCGCCGGCAGGTTCGCGGGCCGTGCCGGGAGCGGCGCCGGCGGTGGTGTGGGTCGGGGTCACCGGCGGGACGTACCCCGCCCGGGCGGGTCCACCCCGGCGCGGGACCGCTCCGACAGGGCGAGCGTGCGGCGGCGCACCGCGTCGCCCACCAGCGACAGCCCGCTGTTGACGAGCGCGAGACCGGCCGCCCCCTGGCCGGCCCAGCGCCGCGTGGCCGCACCGTCGTGACGGCGGACGGCCGCGTCGACGGCGACGCTCACCCCCGCGCCGACGAGGAGCAGCCCCACCGGGGCGAGCCACAGGTACGTGCGGTCACCGGTTCCGGACACGTCAGGACCCACCCGGCCCAGAGTAGGTCTCGAAGGCGGGGTGGGTCCGGACGGCAGGAGGGGCTCAGACCGCGGGCGACCCCGCCGGAACCGGCCCGAGCACGCGCTCGAGCGCGTCGGCGAGCCACGCGCGGGCCTGCTCGGCCGACTCGGGAGGGGCGAGCGACCGGGCCGCGACGTACATGTCGGGGCGCACGAGCAGCGCGCCGCCGTCGTCGACCTCGCGCAGCTCCGCCCAGTAGCCGTACGGGTCCTCGACGGGCTCACCCGGCCCGATCGACACCGGCCGGACCGTCAGCCCGCGCTCGGCCCCGAGCTGCTCGGCGGCGTCCAGCCACGCGCGCCCGCCGATGCCGGTGACGAGGCTCCACTCGCCGCCGCCGACCAGGTCGAGGGTGGAGACCCGGTGCCCGCGGCGCGTCACCCACGCGTGCGGCAGCTTCGCCCCGGGCCACGTGGTCGGCCGGGCGTACAGCTCGGGGTCGCGGGTGTGCTCGGGGACGGGGGTGCCGTCGGGGACGACGGCGCCGGAGGCGTAGCGGTGGTTGTGCTCGACGCCGTGGGCGTTGAACTCGTACGACTTGTAGGCGATCGCCTCGCGCAGGGCGGTGCGCACCTTGTCGCCCTCGGGGCCCGGCTCCTTGCGGGCCGCGAGGGCCGCCTCCAGCCGCGCGGGGTCGGAGGTGTCGTCGAGGCCGAGGGCCTGCATGATGCGCCCGGTGTCGGCGATGGACTGGTTCGCGCGCTCGACGATCTGCCGCGCGACGGGCGCCCGCTCCGCGTCGTAGCTGTCGAGCAGCGCCGGGGAGGCGGTGCCGCGAAGCACGTGGGCGAGCTTCCACGCCAGGTTGTACGCGTCCTGCACCGACGTGTTGGACCCGAGCCCGTTCGTCGGGGGGTGGCGGTGCACGGCGTCGCCGGCGCAGAACACGCGCCCGCGGGCCAGCGTCGTGGCGTAGTGGTGGTTGACGGTCCACGGCGAGCGCGCCGTCACCCGCATCTCGAAGTCGTCGGTGCCGACGAGCATGACGGCGAGCTCGCGGATGTAGTCGTCGGTGAGGTCGGGCGGGCCGTCGGCCACCGCGTAGCCCCACATGAGCATCCACTCGTGCCACGGCTTGATCATGCGGAGGACGCCGAGGCCGACGCCCTCCTTCTCCGCGCCGGGCTGCAGCATCCAGTACAGGACGGACGGGCGGTGTGCGACGAAGCGCGACAGGTCCGCCTCGAAGATGATCCCGAGGGCGCCGCCCACGGCACCGGGACCCTCGAACGGCAGGTCGAGGTCGCTCGCGACCGTCGAGCGGGCCCCGTCGGCGCCCACGAGGTATCGGGAGCGGACCTCGTACGTGCTGCCGGTGAGCCGGTCCCGCACGACGGTGGTGACGCCCTCGTCGTCCTGCGTGTGCGAGACGTACTCGGTCTCGAAGCGGACGCGCGCGCCGCGCTCCTGCGCCGCCTTCATCATCACCGGCTCGGTGATGGTCTGCGGCGCGTCGAGCATGTGGCACGGGCTCGCGGCCTCGTAGTCGGCCCGACGCGCCTCGGACGTGCCCCACGACTGCACGCGGCCGAGCTCCTCGCCGGCCAGGCTCGTGCAGAAGGTGGTGTTCGACATGGACTCCCACGGCGTCGCCTCGCGCATGAGCGTCTCCTCGAGGCCCATGTCGCGCAGCGTCTCCATCGTGCGCTGGTTCGTGATGTGGGAGCGCGGCGTGTCCGACAGCCGCCGGTACTTCGTGACGACGAGGACGTCCACCCCGTACGTCGCGAGGAACAGGGCCGCCGAGGCCCCCGCCGGGCCGGAGCCGACGACGAGCACGTCGGTCCTCACCTGTGCCGTGTGGTCCATCAGTCGCCTCCGTCGCCGACCTGCCTGCCGCGGACAATCGTCCGCGTGGCGTACACCTCGTTGACCGGTGAACTGTCACCCGGGCCGGCCGCACTGTCAACCGGTTCCCCGGAGCCGTCCGTCCCCGCGGCCGGCGAGCGACCTCCGCAGGTCCGTACCCACTACCCTCCGGACGGTGCCGCACGGCACCCGGTGACCAGCGCGGCCGCCGAGGCCCGCCGGGCCGAGCGACGCCGGAGGTGACGGTGCCCCGACGCGACGACGACCCCGACTTCGTCGAGGCGGTGGCCCGCGGTCTCGACGTGCTGCGCGCGTTCGCGCCCCGGCAGCCGGCCATGTCGCTCAGCGAGGTCGCGGCCGCGAGCGGGCTCGCGCGCCCCACGGCCCGGCGCATCCTGCTCACGCTGGAGACGCTCGGGTACGTGCGCTCCGGCGACGGGCAGTTCTCCCTGACGCCGCGCGTGCTCGAGCTCGGCCTCACGTACGTGCAGTCGATGGGGTTGTGGGACGTGGCCCGCCCCCACCTGGAGGCCCTGGTCGCCCGCACCGGCGAGTCCTCGTCGGTGGCCCAGCTCGACGGCAGCGACATCGTCTACGTCGCGCGGGTGGCCGTGCCGAAGATCATCGCGCTGGCGGTGCAGGTGGGGACCCGGTTCCCCGCGCCTGCGACGTCGATGGGCACCGTGCTGCTCGCCGACCTGACGCCGCGTGAGGTCGACACCGCCCTCGCGCAGCCGAGCCGCTCCGGGGTCGTGCCGCGCTGGGAGCCGACGCGCGCGGAGCTCGAGGAGGCCCTCGCCGACGCGCGCGCGGCCGGGTACGCCGTCGCGGACGAGAAGCTCGCGCCCGGCGTGCGGTCGGTGGCGGCCCCGCTGCGGCGCGGGGCCGGCGGACCGGTCGTCGCCGCGGTCAACGTCACGGTCCACGCGGCGGAGACCTCGCTCGCCACGCTGCTGGAGCACCACCTGCCGCTGCTGCTCGCCACGGCCGAGACCGTCAGCGAGGAGCTCGCCCTCGTCGCCCGCCTGCCCGTCTCCCACGTCGACACCGACGCCAACGGCAGCGAGGGCCGGCCGACCGGGCCCGCCCCGCCCGCTTGACACCCTCCGGGCCCAGCCGGAGACTCCTCGTGCGGACAGTCGTCCGCTCAGCGGACACGGAGGACGGATGACGGCGTCTGACTCTCACGGCCCGGCTCGTACCGGCCCGCTCGCCGGGCTGCTCGTCGCGGACTTCTCCCGCATCCTCGCCGGGCCCTACGCGACGATGCTGCTCGCCGACATGGGCGCCGACGTCGTCAAGGTGGAGAACCCCGGCACGGGCGACGACACGCGCACGTGGGTGCCCCCCGTGCGCGGCGAGGTGTCGACCTACTACCTCGGCGTGAACCGCGGGAAGCGGTCGGTCGCCCTCGACCTGCGCGACCCCGACGACCTGCGGGCGGCCCGCGAGCTCGCCCGGCGCGCCGACGTCGTCATCGAGAACTTCAAGCCGGGCGGGCTCGCCAAGTACGGCCTGGACTACGCGAGCGTGAGCGAGGCGAACCGCGGCGTCGTGTACGCGTCCATCACGGGGTTCGGCGCGGACGCCGGTGCCCACCTGCCGGGCTACGACCTCATGGTCCAGGCGATGTCGGGGCTCATGAGCCTGACCGGCGACCCCGAGGGCGAGCCGTACCGGGCGGGCATCAGCGTCTTCGACGTCATGAGCGGCATGCAGGCGACCATCGGCATCCTCGCGGCGCTCACCCACCGCGCGGGGCCCGGGGCGGGCGCGGGGCAGCACGTGCAGGTCAACCTCATGTCGACGGCGCTGTCCGGCCTCGTCAACCACACGAGCGCGTGGGTGGCCGGCGGCACCGTGCCGTTCCGCATGGGCAACGCCCACCCGAGCCTGTTCCCCTACGAGCCGCTGCCCGTGGCCGACGGCGAGCTCATCGTCATCGCGGGCAACGACGGGCAGTTCGCCCGGCTGTGCGAGGTCCTCGGCCTGCCCGAGCTGCTCGAGGACCCGCGCTTCGCGCACAACCAGGACCGCACCGCCAACCGCGACGAGCTGCGCCCGCTGCTGGTGGAGCGCCTGCGCACCCGCACCCGTGACGAGTGGTTCCGCGCGCTGCTGGACGCCGGCGTCCCGTGCGCGCCCATCAACACCGTCGACGAGGGCGTCGCCTTCGCCGAGGAGATCGGCCTGGACCCCGTCGTGGAGGTGGGCGGGGCCGGGCGGGCGGTGCCGAGCGTCCGCAACCCCGTCCGCTTCAGCACGACGCCCGCGTCGTACGAGCTGCCGCCGCCGGAGCTCGACGAGCACGGCGAGGAGATCAGGCGCTGGCTGCTGTCCGACGGGCCGCGCCCCGGCGCCTCGCACGAGTCCCGGGCGGAGGCGCACCGGTGAGCGACGTGGCCGGTGACGGCCCCACCTTCCCGACCGGTCTCGGCACGTCCGACGCCACGCAGATCCGCCTCATGGGGCACGACCTCGCCGAGGACCTCATGGGCCGGGTGGGCTTCGGCGAGCTCGCGCTGTGGCTCATGACGCAGGAGCGGCCCTCGCCCGGTCACGTGCGCGTGTTCGAGACCGTCCTCGTCGCCCTCGCGGACCACGGCTTCACGCCGACCGCGATCGCGTCGCGGCTCACGTACCTGAGCGCGCCGGACTCCCTGCAGGGCGCGCTCGCCGCCGGGCTGCTCGGCGGGGGCTCGCGCTTCCTCGGGGTGACGGAGGACTGCGGCCGCTTCCTCGCCGGGGTCCTCGCGACGGTCGACGGCGACCTGCCGGGCGACGACGCCGGCTGGGACGCGCTGGCTCTCACGGCCGTGCAGGAGGCGCGCGCCGCGAAGCGCTTCGTGCCGGGCCTCGGCCACCCCGTGCACAAGGAGCAGGACCCCCGCACCCCCCGGATCCTCGCCGTCGCGGAGGAGGAGGGGCTGCGCGGGCCGCACCTGCGCCTGTTCGAGGCCGTGGGCCGGGTGCACCCGCAGGTGCTGGGCCGCACCCTGCCGCTCAACGGCGCCGGTGTGTGCGGCGCCGCGCTCGCGGACCTCGACCTGCCCGTCGAGCTGCTGCGCGGCGTGGCGCTGCTCGCCCGCACCGCCGGCCTGCTCGGGCACCTCGCGGAGGAGCGGCGCCGCCCGCTCGGCATGGACGTCTACCTCGCCGTCGACCGCAACGCCACGTACGTGCCCCACGAGACCGCGGACTGAGCGCTCCCCCCACCCCCGGACCGGACGAAGGAGTCCCGAGTTGGCAGAGATCGTCGCCGTCATCGCCTCGACCCACCACCCGTTCTACTACCGGGCGAGCACGTCCACGGGGGCCGAGCGGCCGCCGTTCGCCGACGAGTGGGTGCGGCGGGTCGAGCGCTTCCGCGCCACCCTCACGGCCGCGCGGCCCGACGTGCTGCTCATGGTGGGCAGCGACCACTTCCACCAGCTGTGGCTGGACAACATGCCCCAGTTCCTCGTCGGGCACGCGGAGCGCTACGACGCGAACTGGTACAACGAGGAGCGGGAGTTCGGCCTGCCGCGCATGCACATGGCCGGGGACCGCGACCTGTCCGGGCACCTGCTGCGCAGCGGCCTCGACCTCGGCTTCGACCTCGCGTTCAGCAACGAGCTGCGCATCGACCACTCCGTGACGTGCCCGATCATCACGCTGCGCCCGGAGAACGACCTGCCGATCGTGCCGGTCTACACCAACATCTTCGCCCCGCCCCTGCCGCAGCCGAAGCGCTTCGTCCAGCTCGGGCAGGCCATCCGGGAGATGGTCGCGTCGTGGCCGAGCGACAAGCGGGTCGCCGTCATCGGCACGGGTCACCTGTCGTTGGAGCTCGGCGGCCCCCGGCAGTTCGGCCCGCACGGACCCGACCCCGACTTCGACCGGAAGGCCGTCGGCTGGATCGCCTCCGGCGACATCGAGAAGACACTCGCCGAGGTGACGCTGGAGTCGCTGCACACCCCGGGCAACGCGACCCACGGCTTCATGGACTTCATGCTCATGATGGGCGTCGCCGGCGAGGGGCAGCAGGCCGACCACGTCGACCACCTCGACCTGTTCCACACGATGGAGGCGTACTTCACGTGGTACCCCGGCGGGCCGCCGCCGGCGGAGGTGGCGGGCAGCCTCGTGCGGGACCTGCCCGGCGAGCGCGAGGAGGTCGGGGCGTGAGCCGCTACCTGGTGAACAAGTTCCTGTTCTGCGTCGACCGCGACCCCGAGCTCGTCGAGCGGTACCGCGAGGACCCGGCCGGGACGGTCGAGTGGTGGGAGGAGCACGAGGCGAACCGGATCCTCGCCTGCCACGGCGACGAGCGCTCGACCTGGCTCGCGTTCACCGACGAGGAGCGCGAGGCCCTGCGCACCCACGACCACCCCGCCCTGTTCGGCCTGGGAGCGCACCCGTTCCTCACGCTCACGCTCTTCATCGCGATGTTCGAGCGCGACCACGCCGAGCCGCTCGGCTTCCAGCTGCAGTACGCCCAGCGCCTCGCGCACTTCTCGATGCCCTACCCCGACATCGCCACGTGACCCGGGGGACCTAGGTCCTCCCGGCCCCGGGGGTCACCGGCCGATACTCACCTCGTGCCAGCCGCACCCGACCGCGCCCCGAGCGGGGACCCGGACAGCCTCGTCACCCTCCTCGGCGGGCGCACCGGGGCCCTCGACGCGTCCCTGCCGGGCCTCGTCCTCGTCGCCGTCGTCGTGTGGCGTGACGACCTGGGCCTCGCGCTGGGTGTCGCCGTGGCCGTGGCGGTCCTGCTCGGCGCGCTGCGGCTGCTGCGGGGCCGCCCGCCGCGCGCAGCCCTGCTCGGCCTGCTGGGGACGGTCGTCAGCGCGCTCGTGGTGGCCCGTACCGGCCGCGCGGTCGACTTCTTCCTCCTGCAGCTGCTCGCCAACGGGGCGAGCGCGCTCGTGTGGACGCTGTCGGTGTGGCTGCGCCGGCCGCTGCTCGGCCTCGTCGTGGGGGGCGTGCTGCGGCAGCGTGGAGCGTGGCGGCGCGACCCCGTCCTGCTGCGCGCCTACAGCCGGGCCAGCTGGTGGTGGGTGGGCAGCTACGTGCTCCGCTTCGCGGTGTTCGCCACGCTGTGGTGGGCGGACCAGCTCCTCGCCCTCGGCGTCGCCCGCGCCGCGCTGTCGTGGCCGCTCGTCACCGCCGTCGTGGCGCTCAGCTGGTGGACGGTCCGCCGGATGCTGCCGGCGGGACACCCCGGGCTGCGTCACCCGCAGGTGCCCGACGGCGACCCGGCGCCGCGAGGAGCACGACGACCGCGACGACCGCGCTCAGACGCAGTGCACCGACCGGCTGCACCGGACCCAGCCGCTCCCCCGGCAGCAGCAGCGCCGGCACCGTCGCCGTCGCCGGCTGGACGAGGGTGAGCACCACCGCGAGGACGTCGCGGGCGAGCGCCGCGACGGCGGGGCGGTAGCGGCCGTCCGCGCCGGACGACAGCCCCGCGTCCCGGCCGCGGCCACGGCCACGGCCCCGCCCGCCGGGCCGCCCGTGGCCCGGGACGCCGCCGCGAGCACGACCAGCGGGCGGGCGGGGGACCGGTCCGCCCTCCGGCACGGCGCGGCGCAGGCGCCGCGGCGGCGGCAGGGACCGCACCGTACCGCCACCCGGGCG